>CAYFLM010000239.1:0-1501 GCA_964343925.1 uncultured Methylococcus sp. | reverse complement strand
TGATTTAAGCTGATCCAAGTCCCTTTGTTCCATGGTTTCGTCCTGAATGGTGTTAAGTCCGTCGCTTTCGTGAAAGAATCCTCTAGATTCATCATTCAACCCTATGGAGCCTCGGATGTCATCATCGCTTGCTTTGGTTTTCGACACGGAGACAACGGGGAAAATAGAACCCCAAATTATTGAAGCAGCTTGGATCGAGGTGGACCTTAGCCTGAATGAACATCATCGCTACAGCGAACGGTTTAATCCCAGTAAGCCGATTGAGACCGGTGCAATGGCTGTTCATCATATTGTCGATAGTGATCTGAGTGCCTGCAGATCGCACACGACGTTTAGCCTGCCAGAGGAGGTCGGCTATTTGATAGGTCATAACATTGATTACGATTGGAAGGTAGCGGGTGAACCGGCCGTCCGTCGTATATGTACGTTGGCGCTCTCGCGTTATCTCTATCCGGGGATTGATAGTTATATCCAGTCTGCCTTGATGTATCGTTTTTTCGGTGATTCGGCCAGAGCTATGGTGCAGCATGCCCACTCAGCGCTAACGGACGTCGAAAACTGTCTCAAACTTCTCGGTATCATGCTGGATGAACTAAGAACCAGAGGAGAACGCCTTGAATCCTGGGAGGATCTATGGCGGATTTCCGAAATGGCTAGAATTCCTAAAGTGATGCCTTTTGGAAAGCACAAAGGGGAGTTCATCAAGGATCTTCCTCAGGACTATCGGAACTGGTTGCTCAGGCAGTTAGACCTAGATCCTTATCTTGAAAAGGCGCTGAGAGAAGCCTGATTTGGTGGACAGGCCCCAGAGAGGTTTGAATTCTGGTTCTATTGACCCTTTTTTACCGCAAATAAGTCCTCAGTCCCAAAGGGATTGGGCCATTTTCGTTGGCATATCTGATGCTTATCAAGGTGTGGTCCGCTTTGGACCTATGAGAATAAGGATCGAAACCATGCAGACGATCAAGAAGCTACTCCCGCTAGCCCTGATGACTCTGGCTCAACCCGCTTTTGCGGACCGTGATGATTGGCGAGGAGGATGGGGAGGATTTATTGCTCCACCCAGCGTTATCATTACGCCCCCAGTCATCAGCCTTCCTGGCGTCTATTTGGGGCCAACCCCGATTTACGCCGCACCGCCGCCCTTGGTCTATGGGCCTCAGTATGGCGGAGGCTATGCGCCGCCCTACTATTACGGGCATCACCACCGGCACCACCGCGATCGGGATTGGGATTAAGCCTATTCCGAGAATCGGAGCGTGAGCTTGCAGTGATGATGTTCTGATTCGCTCTCTACTTCATCTGCCAGCTTTCGAAGCAGATACCCGGCCATTTGGAGAACGCCGGTTTCGTCATGAATAAGCTGATCTTGAGTGGGCGGCTTGAGGGCGAGCGGTGCGAGTATTCCCCGATAGCTGAGCACGATGTTGAAATGGTACTCATTCAAGATGGCTTCAACACAGATGGTCGGGTTCTCGTCCTCAGCGGCATCCAAGAGATC
>CAYFLM010000238.1:0-1517 GCA_964343925.1 uncultured Methylococcus sp. | reverse complement strand
ACCTGAAAATAATCGCTACCAAGGAGTTGATCGGTCAGCGGCTTGAAGCGTCCGGGTTCATCGGGTGAAAAGTGCCCCGATATCAGAAGATCAAGCACCGCTTTGAGTTCAGCATCCTGATGGACGATGGCTCTAGGATCATAGCCATTACGCCTCATGTTTAAGACCTCCTCAGCCGTATGGCCGAAGAGAAAGAAATGTTCGGGGCCCACCGCTTCACGAATTTCGATATTGGCCCCATCCAACGTCCCGATCGTGAGCGCCCCATTCATCGAGAGTTTCATATTTCCAGTGCCTGAAGCCTCCATGCCGGCCGTCGAAATCTGCTCGGAGAGATCGGCTGCAGGATAGATATTTTGGGCATTCTTAACGTTGTAATCCGGGAGGAAGGCGATCTTAAGCCAGCGAGATGCGACAGGATCCTGATTGACCTTTTCGGCGATCGCATGAATCAATTTGATAATCAGCTTGGCCATCGCATAGCCCGGGGCGGCCTTACCACCGAAGATAAAGGTCCTGGGTGCCATTTCGAAGGACGCCTGATTCAATAGCCGGTGATACAAGGCGATGATGTGGAGGGCGTTGAGATGTTGGCGCTTATATTCATGAATGCGCTTGACCTGAACGTCAAATAGGGAGTTGGGATCAACTTTAACCCCTGCCTTAAGCTCAATGATGCGGGCTAGCCGGACTTTGTTTTCATGCTTGACCTTCTGCCAGGCTTCCTGAAAATCGGGGTCCTTGGCCTTTTTCTCAAGCCCCTTGAGACGCTCCATTTTTGAGAGCCAGGGCTTATTCAGCGTCCGATCAATCAGCGCTTTAAGGCCCGGATTCGAAAGCGCCATAAAGCGTCTTGGCGTAACCCCGTTGGTCACATTGTGAAAACGCTCTGGATAGAGCTGATGAAATTCCGGAAAGAGCTGGGTTTTGACCAAAGCAGAATGGAGTTTTGCGACCCCATTCACCGCGTGAGATCCAATAACGGCGAGATGCCCCATCCGGACTCGACCTTCACCCTCCTCATCAAAAATTGACAGTCGCTTCAAGACCTCAGGGTCTTGGATTCCCTGCTGCTGCGCAGTTTCCAGAAATCTTCGATTGATCTCCGTGATGATTTCAAGATGACGGGGGAGTACTTGTCCAAATAAGGGGCGCGGCCATTGCTCCAGCGCCTCAGGCAGGAGTGTGTGGTTGGTGTAGGAAAGACTTTTCTGGGTGACGACCCAGGCAGCATCCCAGTCAAAGTCATGTTTATCGATGAGTTGCCTCATGAGCTCTGCGACCGCAATCGAAGGATGGGTGTCATTAAGCTGAATCCGATACATCTCATGAAAACGATCGAGTGCAACACCCCGACGCTTACAGAGTCGAATCATGTCCTTGATCGAACAGGCGACAAAGAAATACTGCTGCTCAAGTCTGAGCTGCTTGCCATTAAGTTGCTCATCATTGGGATAGAGAATTTTCGATATCGTCTCCGATGCCACCTTATCCCGGACGGCCCCGTAATAATCCCC
>CAYFLM010000237.1:0-1549 GCA_964343925.1 uncultured Methylococcus sp. | reverse complement strand
CAATCCAAGACGCAAGGGGATTGGGGTGAATTTATTCTCGAAAAGCTCCTGGAGGCGTCGGGGCTTACCGCGGGTCTCCATTATGAAATCCAGGAGAGCCATACGCGACCGGATGGTAGCCGTGCCCAACCGGACGTGGTGATCCGACTTCCGGAAAATCGCCAGCTGGTCGTTGATGCCAAAGTGTCCTTGTCCGCCTATGCGCAATATGTGGAATCGGATGATGAGGATCAGAAGCGACTCTTTCTCGCCCGTCATATTGAGTCTGTCAGAACCCATGTCAAGGGGCTGTCGGGTCGTAATTATCAGGAGCTCTATCAACTGAACTCCCTGGATTTTGTCATCATGTTTATCCCGATAGAGCCTGCCTTCCTGATGGCGATTTCCTCGGATGAAAAGCTCTGGCAGGACGCTTGGGAGCGCAATGTTCTTTTGGTCAGTCCCAGCACCTTGCTTTTTGTGGTTCGTACCGTCTCAAACCTCTGGCGGCAGGAACAGCAAAATCGGAACGCTCTGGAAATTGCCCGTCGCGGCGGAGAGCTCTACGATAAGTTCTGTGGTTTTGTTCAGGATCTAGAGCAACTCGGTAAACAGATTCAGACCACCCAGAAAACCTATGAAAACGCTTTCAATAAACTCAGTTCAGGACGGGGGAATCTGCTGCGTCAGGCTGAACTCCTAAGAGACCTTGGGCTCAAGCCTACAAAACGGTTACCGGAACACCTCATTGATCTCGATGAGGAAGCCGAATCTTAATGGCGCTATCATGGCCTTGGGTTCAATGCTTGGGGAGTTCACCATGAAACCTTACTTGCTGATGGGATGGCTTTTTTTTGTGAGTGCGCCTTCTTTTTCGACAGAAACGGAGGGGCTCCTGATGAGCTGCCTCAAGCACTGGGGCAATGCACCCTTTAACGAAAAATCCCCCTTCACCTTGCTGGCGAATACCGTCAAGGTCTTTGGGATTGGGCAGGATATTGAAGACCTCTTGCCCACACCTCAACCCAAACTCTATCTTGTTGATGCAGGCCCCAATATCATGGGGAGTTCTACCATTCGGCTGCTAAATCCTAATGGGTACTATTGTTTTAAAAATAACGTCAATGTCATGGGCGGCATGACGATACAGGCCCATTGTCATTCCCACCTGGCCTCGGCAGGAGAGGGCGTAACCTTCGGTGGCAAGGATTCGACGGCGAAGAGTGTGACCGTCTTTGGGGCGACCCACTTGGATCTCGTGGGCTGCGTCAAATGAGCCCTTTTTAGCTTGGGGTGAACGAATCCGTACAAATACGGACTAAGCATCTGTAAATTCTGGTTTTTATCAACTTTCTTTGCTATAGTTTCGACTACAGCGCTTTTTTGCTGGTTGACGTGGTAGGAGGTGCACCATGAAACAGGAAAAATTGGTAAAAAAGCTTTATCAGGCATGCCTGGACCATGATCCAGCTAAGGAGCTTCGGCTTCAGCGCAAGGAGTTCAAAAAGATCTTCAAGCGTCGTGATGAAGGAAAGACCATGGACAGTCGCTGGACCGTCATCGACTGATC
>CAYFLM010000236.1:0-1566 GCA_964343925.1 uncultured Methylococcus sp. | reverse complement strand
TATGAATCCCGGCTGTTTTAGCATAGGCAAGGTTTCGGCGAAGGCGCTCGGGTGCAGAGCGACCCGTACAAATATGTTGCCAATCCCCCTCAAATCCCTCAATTAGCCCCCTCATCAGTTCATCACGGTCGAGTGAATAGCCGAGGCGATGGAATTGTAGTGTCATCACTTCATCGGCGACCTCAAGAGCAAGGCCACGATGCTCATGCCATAAGGTCTCTACGGTTCCTCCCACCATGAGGCCTGCGATATTGATGGTCAGAATATAGAGATTCTTGACCACGAGTTCTTTTGGAATCTCAGAGGCTTCAATGGCAAAGCAAGGGATATCGAGTGCCTTGAAGGCATTGACCACGAGGGGTGCGTGTAAACCCCCGACACGGTTAGGGAGTACCGATACGCTCGGTCTTCCTTTCTTTTTGTCGAGCCAGACGATGAGCACGGTGGGATCGAAAATACCGTGACGTTCCCAATCCGTCGGCAGGAGTTCATTCTGTAGCAACAAGACTCGATCCTTGAATCGATTCGGAATGGCACTCAAGGCCGTGGGGAGATCCTTTTCACCCACAGCGAGCACGACCAGTTCAGGATCGAAACACTCCGAGTGCCATTGATTAAGGGATTCTCCACGGTTAACCGGATAGACGGGATACCCGGTTTTTAGAAACCCTCCGGCAAGAAGCTGCCCGATTTCACCAAGCCCAACGATGACAATTGGGCGAGGTTGATACACCTTGAACGCTCTTATTTACCAGGATGAGGGGCTCAAGCGCAGGCTTTGAGTTTTTCGAGCTCTGAATCCACCCATTGCTCATAATGACGGATGAGTGTGCTCTCCGTTGGGCGAGGGAAATGCTCTTCAAGTCTTGAGACGATGAGTTGCAAGGTGTGCCTTCTTAACGTTGCATCTTCAGGAAGTAAGGACATGGACTCATTCGCAGCTTCGCTGTCACTCGCAACCACCACAAGCTCAGAGGGTTGTGCGACCTCGGCGGGTGCGTGCTTCTTCCGGTGAAGTTCAAGGGCGGTGATTTGTGCGGGATCTTTGAGCATGCCTTCAACGAGCGACTGGATCCGGTCCTTGTAGGATTCTCGGCTGCCATTAAAGCTTTCAATGGGGTGAGCGTCATTCGCAAGCGCGATGAGATGCGTGATGTGATGTCTGATCAAAACACAATCGGTGGGGAGATGCTCAGGAAGCGCTTCTTCTTGGGGCGCCGTATACGCTGTTTTGATTGGGGTCGATGGAGAAGCTGTTTGCGGCTTCGCTACCGTGGCGTTCTGGGCGCCCTGAACGGTATCCACTCCATCAACATCGTGCACCTGATCTCCCATGTACTTCATGATGAGAAACACGATGGCGAAATAGGAGAAAACGCCAATGGGGAGATCAATAAAAATGAGTTCTAGCATGGTGCGCTCCGAATATTATTTTTTGGATGAGATTCACACAACGTCAGCCTATTGGATATTGTTGGGTGAAAAAAGATCCAAAAACATGACTAGATAATTTCCTCATTGGCACTTGCGCTTCTGGGTAAGGAGTAGATTTGAATCCTGATCCAT
>CAYFLM010000235.1:0-1625 GCA_964343925.1 uncultured Methylococcus sp. | reverse complement strand
CTTTTTTATTCTTAAAGCTTGATTGCTGTGAGTACAGGTGAAAGCTTCACCCCCCAACCTTTGAGGGTAATTCTTACTGTGAGTTTCAATTTATTGTAAAAAAAAGGTATCTATCGGATATTGCTCTAATTTGGGCTTTGTTTAACACCCAGAAATTGAATGAGGAGCAATGCAAGCGCCATGATGGCTAAGCCGGGTCGAATATCTGTGCGCGTCGCCCTGTCAATCGCCCAACGTGGGTTTAACACCTGATTAATGAGTGCATCTGGATCCTCCAGGCGAAAATATTCGAGCTGAGTATATGCTGCGATTTCTTTAAGGTGCGTCTCATCCAGGCTAGAGAGATATGGCCCCGTTTCAGGTAATGACCTTGTTTCCACATTGAGTGAATAGACGTTGGTTGAAATGGGGGGCTTGTCGATATCCGCATTCTCCCAATTGCCAATTCTTCGATTGTCGCGATCAAATCTCGGCACTGTCGAAGGTGCGAGCCCTCCCACGCCGACGATCATGCCGGATGGGTGATAGCCCTCTGGCTGATATTGAGGTTTGACGCTTTGAGGGGGGGTCTCCTGACCGTCGGTGAAAAAAATGAGCCTTGCATCATCTTCATCTCGTGCCATTTCATTGAGGGCATGATAGATGCCCATCTCGACATGACTGTCAGCAGCCCAAGCCATACGCCAATCGATGTGATCGATGGTTTCGTTGAGCACGCCTGAGTGCTGACACACTTCCAGAGGATCAAAAAGAAACTGAATGTTCTGGGTTGTAAAGAGACCCAAGCTGATTTCGGATCCGCAGGGGAGGGTACGAATGATGCGATGTAAGGTGGTCTTCACAAAGCCGAGACGATCACTGGGATAATCGAGGCGGTGGTAATCCTCGGTGTTCATGCTTTGGGTAATATCGACGATAACCCGGTAACGATGCACGGATCGTGGCAGCGTAAGGTTGGGTTGAATCAGCCCTACTAATAAAGTCAATCCCGCAAGAGTCAGCAGAATCTGCTGATGTAACCGTTTCAAGGTCCACCCCCGGGCAAACTGGGGAGCGTTGAAAAAACACTGGACTTATTGCCTTGAAAATTGTTTTTGTCTCGCTCTCTTGGGGGAGGCGTGATGCGATAGGCAAGATCAAGGTTATAACGGGCCGCTTCAAGATCAGGATCCATCTGCAAGGCCACTTTGAGATTATCCTTAGCCGCTTCAAGTAGCGTATTGATTCGGATGTACTCGTTAAGACCAAATGTTTTCCATAACTTGAACGCTTCACGCAGGTAGAGCGTCCCTAAGTTGTAATGGACCCGCATTTGGAAGGCGTCATCACCTCTTGATTGAATAGCGCCATATAACCTGATCGCCTCCAACGGATTGTCTTCCTCAAGTTGCCAATGCGCTTTGGCAAAAAGCAACTCAGGTGGCGTCGTTTCGATGACAGCTATTGTTTCAGGGTGATCAATATCGAAATTGAGGTTCCGAGCCGTCTCAAGTTTGAGCAGGTTCCAGATGATATAGGGCATGACCAACAAGGCGGCAATCGCAACCATCGAATCCAGCATACGTCTTATCCTCAATCGATCCATTGCTCGACCTCGAGGTGCTTGAGATACATCAGGATCATGA
>CAYFLM010000234.1:0-1645 GCA_964343925.1 uncultured Methylococcus sp. | reverse complement strand
AAAAAGAAACCAAAATCCCCACCACTCAAGATCGTGGTCGTTGGGGGTGGTGCCGGTGGACTTGAGCTGGTGACTCAGTTGGGGAAGCGCTTGGGCCGAAAGCATCTTGCGGAAGTAACCTTAGTTGATTCAAGTCGGACCCATATTTGGAAGCCATTGCTCCATGAGGTAGCCGCTGGAACGCTGGACTCACATGATGATGAATTGGAGTACTTGGCGCAGGCCAGTGAAAATCACTTTCGCTTTGTGCTCGGGCGCATGTCCGGTCTTGACCGGAAGATGAAGCGGATTAAGCTGGCGCCTCTTCATGCCCCAGGTGGTCAGGAAATTATGCCGGAACGAGACTATCCCTACGATATTCTCGTGATTGCCGTAGGAAGTGTTTGTAATGACTTTGGCATTAAGGGGGTGAGCGAAAACTGTATGTTTTTGGATACCACGGAGGAGGCCGAGCAGTTCCAGAACAAGTTTCTTTCGGCCTACCTCAGAGCGCAGGCGCAGGGAGGGGCTAAGTCACAGGGGGAATTGGATGTTGCAATCGTTGGCGGTGGTGCGACTGGGATCGAGCTTTCAGCACAGCTTTATACTGCAGCGCGATTACTCAGTTCCTACGGACTTGACCATATCAAGCCATCCGATATCAAAATTCATATCCTCGAGGCCTCTCCCCGGCTTCTCCCAGGACTTCCGCAGCGTCTCTCCTCAGGAACACTAAAACAGCTGAATAAATTGGGCATCCAAGTGCATTTGGGGGTGAAGGTAGTCGAAGTCACCGAGGAGGGGATGAAGACTGAATCTGGAGAACTCATCAAGGCAGGGGCTCGCATCTGGGCGGCGGGGGTTAAGGCTCCAGATTTTCTCAAAGAGATCGATGGTCTTGAGACTAACAAGATCAACCAGCTCGTGGTGGGCCCAACCCTGGAGACCACTCGCGATGATGCCGTTTTTGCTATAGGCGATTGTGCGGCCTGTTTGTGGCCTGGAAAGAATACTAATGTTCCGCCGCGAGCACAGTCTGCTCATCAGATGGCCAGTCTGGTGCTGGTCAATCTCCTGCGACGGATCAAAGGGAAGCCGCTCAAAAAGTTCAAATACAAGGACTATGGATCCTTGGTTTCTTTGGGTAAATACAGCACGGTCGGCAACTTGATGGGCAACCTTATGGGGTCTGTCATGGTTGAGGGATTTATCGCGAGGTTGGTCTATCTCTCTTTATACAAGATGCATCAGTTGGCACTCTTCGGGCCATTCCGGGTTGCGTTGATGATGATTTCGTCATTCTTTAGGAATCGATTGAATCCGAAGATCAAGCTTCACTGACCGGATGTTAGAATTCACAAACGATATTTTGACGAATAGAGGACGACTGAGGAAATGGCAGGTCATAGTAAATGGGCCAATATCCAACACCGAAAGGGAGCCCAGGATGCGCGCCGGGGTAAGCTTTTTACCAAGCTAATCCGTGAAATCACGGTGTCTTCTCGTGTTTCTGGGGGGGACTCGCAAAATAATCCTCGCCTTCGTGCGGCGATTGACAAGGCGCTCACTGCCAACATGTCCAAAGACACGATCGAGCGGGCGATCAAAAAGGGTACCGGTGCGGGTGATGGTGACCAATATGAGGAAATCCGTTACGAGGGGTATG
>CAYFLM010000233.1:0-1662 GCA_964343925.1 uncultured Methylococcus sp. | reverse complement strand
AATGTGACGGTACTCGCTAATTTGAGGGTCAGGACTAAGGCGGCGAGATCCTCCCGCGTCAGGACGCCCAATTCGTCCAGAAATTGCGTCATTTCGTGTGCCGGTAGCCCAATGATGCCATGACCTCCAATGCAAAAGGGCTCTTGAGATAGGTCAAGAGCGCCTTGGCGGCTGGGTTGCTTTCACCGGTTTTGAGAAGGACCACATCCTGACGAATCGGGCTGTACTCGCCTTCAGGAATAAACCATGCAGAACCCGATGTGAGCTGGCCATTTCGGAAGACCTGAGAGAGCGCAACAAACCCCAGTTGGGCATTTCCGGAAACCACGAACTGGTGTGCCTGTGAGATATTTTCACCCTGAACGAGCTTTGGTGCGAGTGTGCCCTCTGATCCGTATTTGCTCAAAATTTGCATGGCCGCGGCACCATAGGGTGCCGTTTTTGGATTCGCCAGACTGAGATGGTCGAAATTCCCGACCTTCAAAATGCGCCCTTCACGATCAACGTAGTTGGGTTTTGGGCTCCATAGCACTAATCGGCCGATGGCATAGGTGAAGCGTGAACCTCTGACGGTTAGTCCCTCCGCTTCCAGTTTCTCAGGCGTTCCGGTATCAGCAGAGAGAAAGACCTCAAAAGGTGCACCAGCCTTGATTTGCGCATAAAACTTGCCGGTCGCCCCGGACGTGATCACCAGCTGATGCCCGGTTTCTTGTTCAAAGCCCCTGGCTATTTCGCCTAGCGCTCCCGCAAAGTTCGAGGCTACCGCCACATGAACGCTATTCGCTTCGGCCAAGTCAACCAGTAAGAAGATGCCGCAAAGGATCCATGTCATCAGACATTTCATGGTGATTTTCACGCTGAATCCGCACAAAAAACGAATTGACGCCCCGTCACCTGGGGCAAGACAGAAAACTATTAAAGCATGGAGCCTCATTTGCGGGGGGAAACTGCCTCAGAACAGACAGATCGAGAGAATGAGGTGCTGACCCACGAGATTCTCGAGGGGATGGGTTGGGACTCGAAAGAGGTGGGGGAGATCGAGCCCCGCCTTGAGGTAAGCGGGCCAGCCTCTATAACCTAGCATTTTGGTAGGGATTTGCAAGCGAAAGTCTTGCCCTGAATCACAAAATGTCACACCCCTGTCAGAGTCCGTTCGTAGACTGGCTCTTTAACTCGCTATGATCTCCTCCATGTTCAAGACGGCCTGCCTTCTCCTGATTCTTCATGTGATCGACGCTTTCGGACCTGCGCAAGCCACGAGCATCTGGGGCGATGGTGGCTTCCATCGATTTAGCGCGTCACTCCCACATGCCGATCCCATCAAGATGGAACAGAGTCTGGGACGCGACTGGCGCCAGGTGATTAGCCGTTGTGGACTTGAACCCAGTCGAATTCAAAAGGCAGATTGGCCACATATTGACGCAGTCCTTCAGCACTCCGTTCAGGCTAAACTCGGCATCCTTGAACTTTTCACCTCACCTGAGTTGGCTGATCCAAAGGCACCCGCACTGATTCTTGATGAGGCGCTACTGCAACAGATTGACGCCAAATATGACCTTTCCAGCGTCTGGATGTTGACGGCTAAGACCCAGGGAAGCATCCCCGGAAAAATGAACATGCGCTTCATGATGGTCGGACAAGGCGTTCTGATCCTAGGATATC
>CAYFLM010000232.1:0-1700 GCA_964343925.1 uncultured Methylococcus sp. | reverse complement strand
CATCATGCATCAGGCTTTTGGATTTGACTCTGCTGGAGGGCGATGAACATACGGCCACTCAATCGATGGGTTTTGTGCCCCTTGATCCTTCTTCTTACATCCTGCGGCTATGTCGAATCCACAGGGAAAAATCATCGATTAGTTCAATCGACGCGAGGGATGGACCCCACCACACCAATTGCCTGCCAGTATCAGACCCGCTGGAAATCTAAGAATGAACCTACCAAGACTGAGTTGTGGCATTTCTTTAGAACACCTACCCGCATTGAACGATATCGTCCTGACCTTAATACTCGTGAGATCTGGCAAAAAGAAAGTGAGGAACGTATTGTCTTTAATCAGGTTTATCTTGATGAAAAAATTGTCATTGAATATTTTCCCGATCAATTCAAACTGACACAGAACATCACCCATTGGAACACCATCTCAAGCCTAGTAGACCCCACCGAGATCCGTAGAGACCTGCTGCTTGCTCATACGGCGAATGACAACAACATGATGATCGAATACTTCGTGAAGCAACCCCCAAGTAGCGGTTATGAGGTCGCATGGCTTCCACATCTCCATTTACCGATTGACCTCCTTTATCGGGGTCAGGAGTCGCAAATAGAGACCCTTTTACTCGGCTGCCAGAGGCTTGAGGACAGCAAAGAGAAGCCAGGGGATGAAAACGCTTGGATGGACTACAGAAAGGTCGATGCTGTGGATTTAGGTGACCTCGAACACGACCCTGCACTCAAGGCGCTGACTCATCGATTTGAATTTCAAAGTCTCACCGCTCCCTAAACCACATACGGTATGATTGAGGCTTAATTCTTTATTCATTCTCAACTCTAAAGGAGTGACCTATGGCCGAACAAAAAGAAACCGCCGGACAAGAATCCAAGAAGTGTCCATTTGCTTCTGCTCAGGGCGCAATCGACTGGCTCAACAAGGTGGATGACTTTTCCGTGAAGGGTCATAAGAATAAGTTTCCTCGGTGGTCTTTCCTCGTTGCCGCGCTGGCGATCCTGGCGATTTAATTTAACTGAGGTCCTGTCTGGAGATGAGGTCTTCGAAGCGAAATCACTACGCATCGAAGACTTCCAAGGAACAGGATGGCATCGTAGAAATTTATCTTGATCGCGCGGAACAACTGCTTCAGGAAGAACGGGGACTGTTAAGTGACAGCCGACTTCGCGAAGAAATGGCTCAATGGATCAAGCTCCATTGTCTTCGGAAGCCGAATCAACCTGCACGAAAGCTCATCATTTACCTACCCACCCATGAGTTGGTAACCGCTATGAACGCTCAAGAGGAAATTGAGCGGTATTTCATCACTAAACGTGCGGATGAACGCCTCAGTCGAAAAGAGATCGTAGGACAAGCCTGGGTTAGTGCGTTCATCGGAATCCTGTTTCTTGTTGTCGTGCTTTTTGTGGCGGCCATGATGGAGAGGATCCCTGGGCACATCGCTGAGATCATGACGGACGGCCTCACGGTTTTGGCGTGGGTCGGACTTTGGCGTCTGACTGAGGAAATCGTCTACGAGTGGTACCCTAAAACACGGGAAATCCACCGCTATGACAAGCTGATCAAGCTGGATGTCTCCCTGATGCGATCGGATGTCTGATAACAATGCCCATTCATAACTCATACAAAGCGATCTATGGCTTTTTGAGCCAACCGCTCAAATCTATTCGGCTGATCGCTCTTCTGTT
>CAYFLM010000231.1:0-1756 GCA_964343925.1 uncultured Methylococcus sp. | reverse complement strand
TACCGATCGCGGATTGCGCCCAGAACGACACGCGGTTATTCGGCGTCCAGATGAGGCCCATACCGACGGCGTTTTGGGTGGGGGTATAGGAGCCTACGACCAGAGACCCATTCGTTGGCAATCGAGGTAGGGACATGGAGTTATAGAAGCCATGAATGAATACGGCGATTTCCTGGTTGAAAAGATCGCGTTGGAAGGCCCATTGAAAACTGAATTGCCAGGCTTTGGCCCCCACACTATCTTGTTGCTGAACCGCGCCGAGGTTGTATTCAAAGTCGATCTCATAAGGGAGCGACTGATCAAAATTCAGCATGAGTCCCGGGGTTGTTCCCTGTAAAAACGGATTTGTGCCGAGAAAGGTGGTCTGCAGATAGCCTTCAAAACCGACGGCAGGGAGGTACCACTCCTCATGCTCATCCATGATGTGAATCTTGGTGTCGAAAGCAATCGGTGAGAACCCGGTGGTCGGGTTATTCCCCCCTTGCCAGGTAAAGCCATTGCCGAAGATACGCGCTTCAATGTCGTCAGTGACCCCATAGCGGATCAGATATTCGGTGTTGAACTGAGCCGGTTGCCCTTTGGCCTCACCATAATAGGTGAGGGGAGACATCTCGATATAGGCCCGTCCCTGGGGGAGGGTAAAGGCACTGTTAGGGAAGTTGGCCAAATCCGCGCCCGGATTTGAGATATTGGGTTTTGATCGCCACTCCTCAATATTTTCTTCTGAGCGTGCTTTAGAGCGGTTGTATCTCCCCTTGAATGCGCTGGCCTCAATGGTTTCTGCAGCCTGGCTGGTAAAGCCTTCAATCCGCGATGCCGTATCCGTGGTCTGGGTAAAATCACCCGCCTGCTTGAAGTTCTGGTTGAGGTTGTTATCGCCTTGAAGGTAACTCAGTAAGTAACGCGCATTGGCTTCTGCATAGCGCTGGATGTCACGCTCTACCTTGGCATCCTTGGGATCAATCATGCTGGCGGTATCGCCCAGAATCTCACCTTCGGTATGGGCGGTCTGTGTAGCCATCGCCGTACTTGAACCGAGCGTGGCCACACTCAGGATGCAGAGTACTCTCAAATGAGCGTGCAGTTCTTTCGAGCGTAGAAGAGCGTGAGCCGGATGCATCCTAATGTATGAGGGGGGTAACCCGGCCAATTTCGGCATCGGTGAAAAAGTGGATCCGCCGTTCAATCTGAAGGTAGCGTGCGGCTTTTCGATCGTCGAGGATTTCGACGAATTGTGGAAGAAACTGTTTCCATAGATCGACGGTCTTCTGGTCGAAGTCGAGGACATGGTCAACAAACTTCCTCGCTGCGGCTTCATCCACGACTTCAATCTGGGTGAGATCGGCGATGTAGGAGATTCTCATTTTCAGAAGTTCCATCCGCTTGTGACTATAGGCCTCGTAGATGGGCCAGAATTTTCGGGCCTCTTCCGCTGTCATGGGGAGGTTTTCGGCAATAAGCTTTTTTCGGGAGGATTCCAATTCCTCCAATGTCTTAACCTTGGGTTGAGCTTTTTGCTCTGCGGCCTGCGTTTCAGGGCTTAGAGGGCTCAGCGTCAATACGAAAAGACTAAGAAAAAGACAACGAAATAAGTGCGACATGACGAGATCTTGAGGGCTCACTGTAGATCGATCGTATCAGAAGAAATCAGCCTTGAATGCTGATTTTAAGCAGAATTCCATGAGGGATTCGCTTGGCTTCACAATCAAGGTTGATCTCCCACCCAAGGCAAGCTAGTTTAGTGAGCATTCCAATC
>CAYFLM010000230.1:0-1767 GCA_964343925.1 uncultured Methylococcus sp. | reverse complement strand
GGGTCTTGATTGACGATAGTGGCAACGTTGTTAATCAGCTTGATAATACGCTTTGCCATGACATAGCCTGGCGCAGCCTTACCGCCAAAAAAAACGACGCGAGGGGTCCAGTTTTGGGTATCTCCACGCTTGATTCGGTCGTAAAGGTGGATGACGTGCAAGACATTCAGGAGCTGCCGCTTGTACTCATGAATCCTCTTCACTTGTGTATCAAACAGGGCATCCGGATTAATCTCCACACCCAACTCCTGCCAGGTATAAGCCGCGAGCCTCTGTTTGTTCGCCTTCTTGATCGCTCTCCATTGGGACCGGAAAGAAGCGCTTTCCACATGGTCCTCAAGGCTTCTTAGCTTGGAGAGATCATGCTTCCACTCATCGCCGATTGTTTTGGTAATCAGGGAAGCCAAGGATGGATTGCACCCTGAAAGCCAACGTCTGGGTGTAATTCCATTGGTTTTGTTATTGAACTTCCAAGGCCAGAGCTCATAGAAGTCCTTGAACATGCCCTGAACTAGCAGGTTGGAGTGAAGCTCAGCTACCCCATTCACAGAAAAACTTCCAACAATGGCGAGGTAGGCCATACGAACCTTCTGCTCCCAACCCTCCTCGATCAACGACATTCTAGCTAAACGCTCATTGTCTCCTGGCCATTTAAAGGCGACCTGCTTTAGAAAATGAGCATTAATTTCATAAATGATTTCAAGAAGCCTTGGCAACAGTCGTTGAAACAATGAAACAGGCCACTTTTCGAGTGCCTCGGGGAGCAATGTGTGATTGGTATACGCCATTGTTTGGCTGGTGATTGACCATGCCTTTTCCCAAGAGACCTGATAATCATCGACCAGAATTCGCATCAACTCGGCCACGGCGATACTGGGATGCGTGTCATTCAGCTGGAAGACATTCTTATCTGAAAAGTCTCCAAAGTCTGCACCATGGACACTCACCCATTCACTGACAATATCTTGTAGACTTGCAGAGGCAAGGAAATACTGCTGCCGAAGTCGTAATTCCTTTCCATTCTCACTGGCATCGTTTGGATACAACACCATCGTAATATTTTCGGCTGAGTTCTTGGATCGAACCGCTTCCGTGTAGTCGCCCGCGTTAAATTCGCTCAAACTAAACTCGTCCGTGGCACTTGCATTCCACAATCTCAGAGTGTTAACCGTTCCATTCTCAAAACCAGGGACTGGGATATCATAAGGTACGGCCAAAACATCCTGAGTTTGTACCCAGGATACGCGGCCATCGGACGTCCGGGTTTCGGTATGCCCACCGAAGCGGACACGAACGGCAAGCTCAGGTCTTTCAAGCTCCCAAACATGCCCATTACGAAGCCAATCATCGGGCTCTTCCATTTGGTGGCCATGTTCAATGTGCTGTCTGAACATGCCGTATTTATAGCGGATCCCATAGCCTACAACCGGCAGCTGAAGCGTCGCACAGCTATCAACAAAACATGCTGCTAGCCTTCCAAGACCACCATTTCCTAGCCCCGCATCATGCTCAACTTCCTGGAGCTCCTCCATTTCAAGCCCCAAACTCTTGAGTGCCTTCAAGGTTTCGGCGTCGGCCCCGAGATTTAAAATCGCATTCCCAAGGGCACGGCCCATTAGGAACTCCAGTGAAAGGTAATAAGCGCGCTTGCAACCTGATTCTCGGTAAGCAGTTTGCGTATTTTTCCAACGATCCATCAGCCTGTCGCGAATAGACAGCGCCAATGCGGTGTAGCTATAGTGAGCCGATTTGCAATTTCGACCTCTT
>CAYFLM010000229.1:0-1823 GCA_964343925.1 uncultured Methylococcus sp. | reverse complement strand
TCTTCCAAATGAAGGCCTAGAGATGACCAGTGGCCGAAGATGATTTCACCCCCACGATTTTGGCTCATTGGGTGCTGAAACCAGGGGATTAGCCCTTTACCGGCCTTTTCAGGCGGTCCCTTTTCAGTGAGATCAAGGCGACCGTTTCGATCGACATACCGCATCCTTGTAAAGCAATTGGTGATGAAACGATAGCGGTCCCAGCCCTTGAGGTGTTCGGACCAGACATCGGGTAGATTGCCGTACATGTGCCAGAGAAACACATCGAACTGGTCGGATTGGAGAATGCTTTCCACTTCGCCAGCTAACCGCTTAGCATCTTCGAATGACCATTGGGGCGCAAGTCCTGCATGGACGAGATAGGTGGCATCGCGCTCTACGATAAATGGACGATGGCGAAGCCAGTGTAAGAGGTCATCGCGATCCTTAGCATTGAGAATATCCTGAAAGGTATCTAAATGTTTCGTTCTTGAGATCCCGTGGGCGACCGCCAGAAGGTGAAGGTCATGGTTTCCCAAAACGGTCACGACGGCATCCCCAAGCGCTTTAAGAGTTCTTAAGGTTGCAAGAGACTTAGGGCCACGGTTGACGAGATCACCGGTCAGCCAGATTTGATCAGTGCCCGGTTGAAAGTTGATTTTATCCAGCAGCGCCATGAGTTCATCATGGCAGCCTTGGAGATCCCCGATGGCATAGATGGCCATGTCTAGTGAAGAGATTTACCGGAGGTCGTCAACATGAAGGGCGGAATTTCGGCTTCAAACAGGATGCCCTCATCCGTAATCATTTGATATTCACCTTCCATCATGCCGGCAGGGGTCGCAATCATGGCGGCACTGGTATAGGCATAGGTTTCACCCGGTTTGAGATAGGGCGTTTCACCGATCACACCTTCCCCCCGGACTTCCTCGACCTTGCCATTCGCATCGGTAATGATCCAGTGACGGCTGAGGAGTCGGGCGCCGACAGGGCCTTGATTGACGATGGTAATGGTGTAAGTAAATACATAGCGGCCGGCCTTGGGATCAGAGTCGAAGTCGATGTATTCGATCTCTGGAGAAATCTGAATCTGAGTTTCTGCTTTCATGGTGTCCCTTCCGCGCAATGATTTCAGATTATTTTATCCATCCTTGAGACTTTGTGTTGTCTAGAAAGATCAATCCCCAGGTACGCCTGTTAAAATCATGGGGCTATTCTTTTATGTTTAAAGTCTCTATTCGACTCATTCTGGGTCGTTCAGACATCAGGATTACAAGCATGCGCATTCATATCATGGGAATCTGTGGCACCTTCATGGGTGGGCTTGCCATTATGGCCAGACAGATGGGCTATGAAGTCACGGGCTCTGACCAAAACGTTTATCCTCCCATGAGTACTCAATTGGAAGAGCAGGGTATCGCCCTGATGTCGGGGTATTCGGCTCAGAATCTTGACCATAAGCCCGATGTGGTGGTGGTCGGAAATGCCATCAGTCGTGGCAATCCCGAAATGGAAGCGGTTCTGAATCTGGATCTTCCCTATGTGTCGGGGCCTCAGTGGTTAGCGGACCATGTGCTTCGTGGACGATGGGTTTTGGGTGTTTCAGGAACGCATGGAAAGACGACCACCAGTAGCATGTTGGCCTGGATTCTTGAGGCGACAGGTCTTGAGCCCGGGTTTCTGATTGGAGGCATTCCCCTCAATTTTGGGATCTCGGCACGCATTGGAGGTGGACGCTATTTCGTGGTCGAGGCGGATGAGTACGATACGGCGTTTTTCGACAAGCGCTCAAAATTTGTCCATTACCGGCCCAAAACCTTGATCATGAACAATCTGGAATTTGA
>CAYFLM010000228.1:0-1826 GCA_964343925.1 uncultured Methylococcus sp. | reverse complement strand
TTTCGATAACCTTCAACCCGCCCCATATCAAATTTGATATCGCGACCGGTCGAGGCCAGAGATGCAAAGGTAAAACGCAGTGCATCACACCCATAGGCCGAGATCCCTTCTGGAAATTCCTTCCGTGTTCTGGCCTCAATTTTTTGCGCCATTTGTGGCTGCATCAAGCCGCTGGTTCGCTTTGAAATCAGTGCATCCAGCTCGATCCCATCAATAATGTCGAGAGGATCAAGGACATTACCCTTTGACTTGGACATTTTCTGGCCTTCGGCATCTCGCACCAAACCGTGGACATAGACCGTTTTAAAGGGCACTTGTGGCGTGCCATCGGGATGCTTCATGAAATGCATGGTCATCATGATCATTCGGGCAACCCAGAAGAAGATAATGTCAAAACCGGTCACCAGCACATCCGTGGGATGGAACAATTCAAGCTCACGGGTTTTATCGGGCCATCCCAAGGTCGAGAACGTCCAGAGCGCCGAGGAAAACCAGGTATCCAGAACGTCATCATCTTGTCTCAGAACTTCGTCCTGAGTCAGGCCATACTTATTTCTGACCTCAGCTTCGTTACGCCCGACGTACACATGGCCTCGACTGTCATACCACGCCGGAATGCGGTGCCCCCACCAAAGCTGCCTGGAAATACACCAATCCTGAATATCTCTCATCCATGAGAAATAAAGATTCTCGTACTGTTGGGGCACAAACTGAATAGCACCCTGCTCGACTGCCTGTATGGCGGGTTTAGCTAATGTTTTGGCATCGACATACCACTGATCAGTAAGCCAAGGCTCGACGACGGCACCTGAACGATCCCCTCTTGGAACCTTCAAGGTATGCGGCTCAATCTTTTCGAGTAAGCCCAGCGCATCCAGCAATTCAACCACTTTCTTTCGGGCATCAAACCGATCCATGCCCCCAAACCCATCAGGAGCCTGCTCGCCATGAACCTCTGCATAAGCTTCAAAGGTGAGGACCGTGAATTCTGAAAGAATGCGCGCGTCTCGATCCATCACATTGATCAGAGGAAGCGAGTGACGCTTTCCGACTTCGTAGTCGTTGAAATCATGCGCCGGGGTTATTTTGACGCAGCCGGTACCAAATTCTGGATCCACATAATCGTCCCCGATGATGGGGATTTGACGCTGTGTGATTGGTAAGCGAATCATCTTGCCAATGAGATGCCGATAGCGCTCATCCTCGGGATGTACGGCAACTGCCGTATCGCCTAGCATCGTCTCAGGTCGGGTCGTTGCAACCACCAGGAAACCACTGCCATCGGCAAGCGGATAGCGGAAGTGCCAGAAACTGCCCTTTTCCTCCTCACTTTGAACTTCAAGATCGGAAATCGCCGTGTGAAGTTTGGGATCCCAGTTCACCAATCGCTTACCACGATAGATCAGACCTTGGTCATACAGCTCGACGAAGGCCTCCTGGACCGCACGGGAAAGACCTTCATCCATCGTGAAGCGCTCACGCGTCCAATCTACGGAGGATCCAAGGCGCCTGAGTTGTCGGGTGATGGTTCCGCCTGACTCCGCCTTCCAGTCCCAGACTTTTTCCAGAAACTGATCCCGCCCCAGATCATGTCGAGTCACGCCACTTTGAGACAATTGCCGCTCGACAACCATCTGAGTTGCGATTCCCGCGTGGTCGGTTCCAACCTGCCAGAGCGTGTTGGCACCCTGCATGCGCTGGTAACGGATGAGCGCATCCATGATGGTGTTATTGAAACCGTGCCCCATGTGAAGACTACCGGTCACATTGGGGGGCGGAATCATGATGCAGTAAGGCGTACCCTGACCGCTGGGCGCAAAATAACC
>CAYFLM010000227.1:0-1849 GCA_964343925.1 uncultured Methylococcus sp. | reverse complement strand
ATTTTTTCGGCCCGAGTGACCTTTTCAAAGAAACCGGGTACCGAGAGACAGCCCTCCTCACAGATCTCTTCACCCTCTTTGGTGAGAATTTCGGGATTGATCAGACATAAGGGCTCATTTTTTTCATCAGATAGATCGATGACCACGATTCGCTTTGCGATATTGACCTGTGTTGCGGCGAGCCCAATACCCGGTGCTTCGTACATGGTCTCCAACATGTCCGCCACAAGTTGACGTATTTGAGGGGTCACGCTATCGACAGGAAGCGCCTTTTTTCTAAGCCGCTCGTCAGGGTATTCAAGAATGGTGAGAAGACTCATATCGTTAAGGTGCGTTGCGTTCACTAACCGTTGAATTCTATCGGAATCAAGGAGAGAGGGATACGGATCGATACTTCTCTCTTGTCTCATAACGCTGAACCGCTTTCCAAACGGATCGAGTTCGTTCGGGTCTTCTTACTTATTGATATCGAAAGGGAAGGCGGATCAATGTTGCGTATAAACAATTCTGTGTGGATACTCTAGATCAGCTTTTCGAAGATCGAACCATCTGGAAATGCACATCAATTACCCCGGAATCGGCATTTAAATGCGAACCGGCTCACCAACAAAGACCCAAAAAACTTCTAACTCAATGAAAGAAAACGTTTTTGACGTCCTGATTTACTTGTTTGAAAACTATATGGATGGCGACGTTGAAATCGATCCGGATTCGGATGTGGTTAAAGTTGAATTAATAGAGGCCGGATTTCCCCAGGCCGACATTGTAAAGGCGCTGGAGTGGTTGGATTCTTTGACTGAAAATCCTCAGCCTTTGTCACAAGGCAGTCCGTCGTTCCGAGTTTTCGCTGAAGAGGAACGCGCTCGCATTGGAGATGATTGTCTTGGTTTCCTGATCTCATTGGAGCAGTCCGGAATTCTCAACCCCTGCAGTCGAGAGCTTGTCATTGATCGAGTCATGGCGCTTGGGGACGAAAACTTAACGCTGGAAAACCTTAAATGGGTAGTCCTCATGGTGCTGTTTAGCCGACCTGAGGAAGAGACTGCATTTGCACGAATGGAAAGTCTCCTCTACGATCCTGCCTCTGATCACTACCATTGAATCGAGGGTAGGGGTCATATGATCATGAACATTGATAAGGAACCTCTGAACGGATGAGCCATAACCTCGTCATCGTAGAATCGCCCGCCAAAGCGAAAACTATCGAAAAATACTTAGGCAAGGACTTCAAGGTACTGGCGTCCTATGGTCATGTAAGAGACCTTATTCCCAAAGAAGGTGCCGTCGATCCTGCGAATGACTTCGCGATGAAATATGAGGTCATTGACCGGAACGACAAACATGTTCAAGAAATTATCAAGGCAGCCAAAAAAGCAGATTCACTCTATCTCGCGACCGATCCGGATCGTGAGGGTGAGGCCATCTCCTGGCACATATTCGAAATTCTCAAGGAAAAGAAACTCACCGATAAGCGACCTGTTCATCGAGTTGTCTTTCATGAAATTACCAAGCGTGCGGTTACGGAGGCGATTGAGCATCCGAAGACCTTGTCTAGTGATCTGATTAATGCCCAGCAGGCGAGACGCGCACTCGACTATCTCGTCGGTTTTAAATTATCCCCGCTCCTCTGGAAGAAGATTCGCCGTGGTCTCTCGGCGGGCCGTGTTCAAAGTCCTGCACTTCGGATGATCGTGGAGCGGGAGCTAGAAATTGAGCAATTCGTCTCTCGTGAATACTGGTCTATCCAGGCGGAGGCCAAGGCCGAACAGCAGGCTTTCCATGCCAAATTGACTGCTTTTGAAGGTCAGAAACAAGAACAATTCAGCATCACCGCTGAAAGTGATGCTGA
>CAYFLM010000226.1:0-1864 GCA_964343925.1 uncultured Methylococcus sp. | reverse complement strand
AACCCTGATGAAATGAGTGCTTTGCTCAAAGACCAGATCGCATGGATTGATGTGCTCAAGAGCCAAGAGCGAATCCACAAGGAGTTCAACACGGTATTTCTCACTCGTGGTGATTCCAGAGAGCCCGAATCAGCCGGCATCTGGGGTGCCGTCAAAGGATCGGGGCTGACGCTTTTGGTCACCATTCTCCTCTCTCTTCCGATCGGGGTTGCAGCCGCTGTTTATCTGGAGGAATTTGCTCCCAGAAACCGCTGGACTGACCTGATTGAGGTCAATATCAATAACCTCGCTGCTGTACCTTCGATTGTCTTTGGTCTTCTGGGGCTCGCCGTCTTCATCAATCTTTTTGGGATTCCGCGATCTTCCCCACTGGTCGGAGGCTTAGTCTTAACGCTTATGACCTTGCCCGTCATCATCATTGCCGGGCGCTCGGCACTCAAATCCGTACCCCCCTCCGTTCGGGAGGCGGCATTGGGTGTGGGGGCATCACCCATGCAAATGGTCATTGATCACGTTCTGCCCTTAGCCATGCCAGGTATGTTGACGGGCGCCATTATTGGTCTGGCAAGAGCGCTCGGTGAGAGTGCGCCACTGCTTATGATCGGTATGGTGGCTTTCATTGTGGATGTACCGGGATCGTTGACCGATCCTGCAACAGTACTCCCAGTTCAAATTTATCTCTGGGCGGATAGCCCTGAGCGCGCCTTCATTGAGAGAACGTCAGCCGCCATTTTGGTACTCCTGGCCTTCCTGATCCTCATGAACGGTATCGCGGTTTATTTCAGAAAGCGTTACGAAAGACGCTGGTAACTCATCCCTAGAAACTTTCGACATGGAAACACCATGACCTCAACACCAGAAGAAAATCGCTCGGAAGAACCTCGCGCAACGGGGAACGGCAAGCGTCAAATTAAATCCCCGACGGCCATCGCCTTTGATCGGGAACATCGCGGAACGGTGGGTGAACCCTTCTCGGATCATGCGCGTATTCTGTGCCGTGACGTCAATGTCTATTACGGCCCAAAACGCGCGATTATGGACATCAACCTTGATATTGGCCAGAACGAAGTCATTGCGTTGATCGGCCCCTCAGGTTGTGGAAAATCAACCTTCCTCCGCTGCCTGAACCGTATGAATGACACCATTCCGGATTGCAAGGTTACGGGGGATATCCGAATGGATGGTGCCTCCATTCAGGGTGATGCCGTGGACGTTGTCCCATTAAGAGCTCAGGTCGGCATGGTGTTCCAAAAACCAAATCCCTTCCCCAAAAGCATCTTTGACAACGTGGCCTATGGCCCAAGAGTCCACGGCCTTGCTACGACCAAGGCGGAACTCAGCGAATTTGTTGAACGCTCTTTAAGAAGAGCGGGCCTTTGGGACGAAGTCAAAGACCGACTGCATCATCCGGGAACCGGCCTTTCAGGCGGTCAGCAGCAGCGTCTCTGCATCGCCAGAACGATTGCGGTGAATCCTGAAGTCATTTTGATGGACGAACCCTGCTCAGCACTCGATCCGATCGCAACCGCCAGAATTGAACAGCTCATTGATGAGCTTCGTACAGACTACACAATTGCCATAGTGACTCACTCCATGCAGCAGGCTGCACGTGTTTCTCAAAGAACGGCTTACTTCCATATGGGTCACTTGATCGAGGTCGGTACCACATCGGAAATATTCACGCACCCAAGACACCAATTGACGGAAGACTACATCACTGGCCGATTCGGCTAAACCGTGGAGATAACGCCATGCAAGAGATGACCAAAGAACATACCTTCCGTCGCTACGATGGCGACCTCAAAAAACTGCACTGCATGGTCCTCGATATGGGTGAAGTCGTCATCCAGCAGATCAAGGGTGC
>CAYFLM010000225.1:0-1881 GCA_964343925.1 uncultured Methylococcus sp. | reverse complement strand
TTGCCAAAATTTTCGGCGTGAGTCGTGAAGACATTGTGGCATCGCTGCGTAATTCCGGCGAGCGATTCAGTGATGAATATTCGGCAGCGGCTCAGTCCATGCGTCTGGTCTCAGAAGACGGGATTCATTAACTGAGACCTCTTGATCGTTCGGTGAAGGCTCACTCAAAGGAGGTATGACCATGATTCACGGTTTGAAGCAGCATTCAGCGCTCTCTTCGAAAAGTTCGGTGAATTTTGAAAGAGAGGATCCGAGAGGTGTTGCCCGGAATACCTTTCTTATCCTTTTGGTGTCAGGGCTTGCCTTCGCTGGATCCGGACTCCTGGGTGATATTCAAAATACGGGCGAGGAAATCACTAATTTCCTGCCTTTCCTGCTGCTCGGGCTCGCATTATTCATCGCCCTGGGTTTTGAATTCGTCAATGGGTTTCATGACACGGCCAACGCCGTTGCAACCGTCATCTACACCCATTCGCTGCCGCCACATTTTGCAGTCATCTGGTCCGGATTCTTCAATTTTCTCGGGGTATTGATGTCAAGTGGGGCTGTTGCCTTTGGCATCATCTCCCTTCTCCCGGTTGAACTCATCCTGGAAGTGGGCTCCAAAGCCGGATTCGCCATGGTGTTTGCCCTCCTGATTGCAGCGATTCTTTGGAACCTTGGAACCTGGTTTCTGGGATTGCCCGCATCATCATCCCATACCCTGATTGGATCGATCATCGGGGTGGGGGTAGCCAATGCCCTGATGCATGGGCAAGATGGAACCAGCGGGGTTGACTGGGCGCAAGTGACCAAGATCGGTTATTCACTCCTTCTCTCGCCACTCATTGGCTTTGGTTGTTCAGCGCTCCTGATCCTCGTGCTTAAAGCCTTTGTCAAAATCCCCCATCTCTACGATGAACCTCAGGGGCGTCGAGCACCTCCTTGGTGGATTCGAAGTCTTCTGGTCTTGACCTGTACCGGAGTTTCATTTGCTCACGGTTCGAATGATGGTCAGAAGGGCATGGGACTGATTATGCTGATTCTGGTCGGTACGGTACCTCTTGCCTATGCCTTGAACCGGACCATGCCGATGGACGATGTCGCTAAGTTTGCGGCGGTCGCTCAAGTGAATGTTGAGGGTTTAGTCAAAAGGCCTCTCGCTCCAGATACCAACGTTCGTACGCAGCTGACGAATTACATCAAGACTAAGGCCTACAACGATCAAGTGCTTCCGGCATTTGGGGCCTTAACGTCCGAGGTGAGTCGACAGGTCAAGAGCTACGGAACCCTTGCAAAGCTTCCAGCAGCTTCAGTGCCTAATATTCGGAACGACATGTATCTCTTGTCCGAAACCATTCGGATCATCGAGAAAAACCAAAAAGCGGCATTGGATACAGAGACATTGGCTAACCTTAAGGCCTTCAAGCATGAACTCGATACGGCCACACGATTCATTCCACTTTGGGTCAAGGTCTCTGTGGCGATTGCGTTGGGACTAGGAACGATGATCGGGTGGAAGCGCATCGTTATCACCGTGGGGGAGCGCATTGGCAAAACCCATCTAAGCTACGCTCAGGGCGCTTCGGCAGAGTTGGTGGCCATGCTCACGATCGGGGCTGCGGATCTCTACGGACTTCCCGTATCCACCACGCATGTGCTCTCTTCCGGAGTGGCTGGGACGATGGCTGCCAATCAGTCGGGTGTCCAGCTGTCGACCATTCGTAATCTTCTATTGGCCTGGGTGATGACATTGCCTTCGGCCATGGTGTTGTCGGGTGGACTGTTCTGGGCCTTTTCCTCTCTGGTGTAGCTGAGTCTCAAGAGCGTCTCTTTGACCATAATTCAATGAAAACCAAAAACTACAGGACGATCTGGATTTCCGATCTGCACATTGGTTCA
>CAYFLM010000224.1:0-1882 GCA_964343925.1 uncultured Methylococcus sp. | reverse complement strand
AGATTTCGCCTGGTTTTCAGGAAAAAGTTATCCGTCATCCAGAGGCGGGAGGCATCTAGAAAACCAAAATAACGGACAGGTACCACATTCGGTATGGCAGACAAACTGGCGGTGGCCAGCCAGATCAGATCGGCCTGTAATAAATGCGATAGCTGGACCGCTTCGAGTGGTGTCGAAGTGGAGGGCATCGGTATGGGGTTTGAGCGATTACCCGAGAACCGACATTCCTGCCGGTCCTCGGATCTTTCGCGACAGGCTTAGCCTGCGCGACCCGCCTTCATAGCTTCTGGAACTTCAATCAGTTTTCCGGTCTTGACGTCATAAACAAAACCGTAGATGGGAATGTAGTTGGGGACGAGGCTGTGATTACGAATTCTCAGAACATCCTCAAGTACGCTCTGTTCCTGGTTCTTGATGGTCAGCCAGTTGATGTACTTGCCATCGGTGCATCCTGGACCTTTGCCGACATCCCGCCAGCCGTTGGCGTCGATGGTGGCGGTATCAAGGCTCGAGCTCAAGAGATCGCCCATGATGTCATTATTGAAGAGTTCCATGCCGCAATCGGTGTGATGGATGACGAACCACTCGTTGGTGCCGAGCAATTTGTGCGAAATCACCAAAGAGCGAATCGCATCATCACTGGCGCGTCCACCGGCATTACGGGTCACATGGGCATCCCCTTCGGATAGGCCTGCATACTTGGCGGGGTCAAGGCGGGCATCCATGCAAGTCAGAATGGCAAAACCACGGGCAGGGGGCAAGGGCAAATGACCCT
This sequence comes from uncultured Methylococcus sp., assembly GCA_964343925.1. Lineage (GTDB taxonomy): Bacteria > Pseudomonadota > Gammaproteobacteria > Methylococcales > Methylococcaceae > UBA6136. The sequence goes on along the minus strand of CAYFLM010000224.1, from coordinate 1,107 downwards.
TGGTGAAAGTGGATACATAACCCTCATTGGCGCTCAGCACTTCAGTCAGAATCTTGCTCATTGGAAACTCCTCAATAGATCTATTAATTATTGTTATTAGGTCGCCTCTTTCGGCAACTTCCAGCATGAAGGCAGAAAGTATGCCAGCACGTCCTTATAACACGGGTCTTGCATTTACAACGACTTATCCGAAGAGATTGTAATAAGAAGGGAATATGTGCTTCACTTTGTGAAAACTGATTTCACTTTACTGAAGGTATACGCGATGTCACCCCTTACCCATAGTCCATTTTCTCAGTTGAGTGCCATTGGGTTTCTTCAAACTTTCGTCCTCGAGATTATGCAGCTCTGTGAATCGGAGGATGCGGAAGAATCAGAACGCTTTATCGAGCGGATTGCGAGAAGCGCGGGGCAGTTCTTTGAGGAGGCTTATCGAGAGGAAATGAATGTTCAGGGTGCCATGGAGCCCCCCGGCTATGCCGACCTCATTGTGGGGCTAAAAAACCGAATTGGCGGTGACTTCTCCCTCGTTTCAGCTTCTGATTCGGGTGTCGAAGTGACCAGTCGCTGTTGCCCTTTTGGTGATGGGGTTCGACATTCTCCCGGTCTTTGTCGGATGACCTCCAGCGTGTTCGGTGGGATTGCTGCCCGAAACTTCGGGTATGCGAAAGTTGAGCTTGCAGAGCGGATTGCGCTCGGGGATGGTGCCTGTCGAGTCAGGATTCATCTTGATCCAGAGGCGGCAAAATCAGTTGAAGGGCTGGAATATCATCGTCCTAACTGCCAAATCTCGGCTACGGATTCTCCGGATGATCTCGAAGCTCGCGTGGATGAAAGGCTTCATGCATTGTGGCGACAGGGAGAAGCCGATTCCCCAACCGGCAACCTCGAGCGCCCCATTTTGATTGCGAGATCTCGAGCCATGAAGTCGGTACTCGCCTCCATCGAAACCCTGGCGCCGACCCCCGCAACGGTTCTAATTGAAGGTGAAACCGGCGTTGGGAAGGAACTGGCGGCACGCGCCATCCATGCGATGAGTGATCGTTTTGCGTTTCCGTTTATCGCCGTCAACTGCGGTGCGATTCCGGAGGGTCTGGTCGAAAGTGT
>CAYFLM010000223.1:0-1899 GCA_964343925.1 uncultured Methylococcus sp. | reverse complement strand
GTATTCAATGCTCCGGGTGCCAATGCCAATGCGGTCAAGGAACTCACCATTGCCGGTTTGCTGCTCGCCGCTCGAAACCTGGGTGATGCCATCGTCTATGTCAAAGGCCTCGAAGGTGAGGGTTCATCCCTCAAGAGTCGGGTAGAGCAGGGCAAGAAAGCCTATTCAGGCTATGAGATCGCTGGCAAAACGCTCGCCGTACTGGGATTGGGTGCGATCGGAGTTCGGGTCGCCAATGCGGCGATTGATCTGGGTATGAAAGTGATTGGCTACGACCCCATGCTAACAGTTGAAAGCGCCTGGATGCTCTCATCGGATGTTAAGCGTGCAGCGAGTATTGATGACCTCATCGCCACAGCGGATTTTGTGACCGTTCATGTGCCTTTGAATGATCACACCCGCGGGGTCATCAACGGCGCCCGTATTGCCGTGATGAAACCCGGAGCCGTACTGCTTAATTTCTCCCGTGATCAAATTGTCGATGAGTCGGCGGTTCTGGCTGCACTCGAACAGAAGCAACTCTCACGGTACGTCTGCGATTTCCCTTCCCGACCACTGATCGCTCACAGCAAGGTCATCACGCTTCCGCATCTTGGAGCCTCAACAGAAGAGGCCGAAGACAATTGTGCGGTCATGGTGGCCGATCAATTGCGCGAATATCTTGAACACGGCAATGTCAGAAACTCGGTCAATCTGCCGGAAGTCAGCATGGCAAGAACCGGTGGTTTCAGACTCTCAGTCGTGAACGAAAATGTGCCCAATATGGTCGGACAGATCACGAGTGCACTCGCCGAAGCCTCTCTCAACATCATCGATTTGCTCAATAAGTCCCGCGGTGATTTGGCTTACACGGTAATCGATCTTAATGCCCCCATTCCTGGTACTACCCTGGATAAAATAAGATCCATTACTGGGGTCCTTTCCGTCAGAGCGCTGTGAGAGGGTAAAGATGAGCAAATTGACCACGACTTCCGCTGATGCCGATCTTTTGAAAGGCATTCGTCAAGAAATTGACGGGATCGATGATCAGTTGTTGTCCTTGATCAACCGCCGCGCAGCCTGTGCCAAGAAAGTGGCAGATATAAAAATCGCAGCCGGTGAAGTGGACTGTTTTCATCGTCCTGAACGGGAGGCCGAGGTTCTGACTCGGATGATGAATCAAAATCCCGGTCCCTTAAGTCGAAAGTCTGTTGCCAAATTCTACCGAGAACTCATGTCAGAGTGTCTCGCGCTGGAAAAGCCCCTGAGTGTGGCTTTTCTTGGACCTGAGGGAACGTTTACCCAGCAGGCTGCCTTCAAGCATTTTGGCCACGCCATTGATGCACTGCCTTATCCGAATATCGATGAAATCTTTCGCTCAGTCGAAACCGGCGGCTCACAATATGGCGTCGTTCCAGTTGAAAATTCAACGGAAGGGGTGATCACCCATACGCTCGATAGTCTGCTCAATACCCCTTTGTTCATCGCCGGTGAAATTACACTGCGGATCCACCATTACCTGATGGCGGCCCCGGGTGTGTCTGTACCTCACCATATCTACTCTCATCAGCAATCTCTGGCTCAGTGCAAGGGCTGGCTGGACCGTCATCTTCCCCATGCAGAGCGGCATGCAGTAAGCAGTAATGCTGAGGCGGCACGCCTGGTGGCAACACTGCCCGATGCGGCAGCCATCGCTCCTGAAATTGCCGCAAAACTCTATGACCTAGAGGTACTCAATCCGCACATCGAAGACGAACCTCACAACACCACCCGCTTTTTGGTCGTAGGGCGCAGCCTGGTTGGAAAAACCCATAACGACAAAACCTCGCTGCTCATTGCACTGAAGAATGATCCAGGAGCACTCTACGGTGTGCTTGAACCTTTTGCGCGTCATGGCATCAGTCTCAGCAAAATCGAGTC
>CAYFLM010000222.1:0-1900 GCA_964343925.1 uncultured Methylococcus sp. | reverse complement strand
ATCTCGATCCTGATGAGACCTCATTTATGGAGGATTTCATCGAACAGATCGCCCATCACGTGGACCGGTTAAAGCTGCGTCAGGAGTAAGCTGCTCCTGCTCAAAACTGCCCTTCGTAGAGGATGTAGAGCACTAAAATGCTGGCAAAAAACCCCAGCAAAATCGCGGGCATCCACCGAAGGTGCATGCTGAAGGTATAACCTTCTCCCGCTTTGAAATGACCTTTCATCAAGCCGAGCACGTGTAGCGCAGGAGCGGAGCCTATGGCCAATAGCGATCCACCCACACCGAGCGTCAAGGTCAATAAGAGCCATTGCACCTTGGGAAAGGCGGGATGCATATTCAGCACCGCAAACATCAAGGTGCCATTATCGATGGATGAGGACGAGAGGCCAATGAGGATATTGGCGATTGTGGGGCTGATGGTATGAAACATCCAAGCCGCCAGTTCATCAAGATAGCCGATGTAACTCAGGGCGCCCACAATCATCATGGCGCCATAGAAAAACATCAGGGTATCCCAGTCTACCCCTGCCACACATTTGAAGATATCCAGCCCCTTCTGATTTTCGGTGCATCCTTTGGGCTCCGTCGCTGTGAGGAAGTAGGCAAAAAACTGCAGTAGCGCCAAGCCGAACATCATCCCGAGAATCGCCGGCATTTCGAGATACACATTGGTCAAGATGGTGAAAGTGAAGGTAATCACGAAAATGGCCACGATTCTGCGTGCCCCTCGTTTGAGTGAGATCACCTCTTCACTGGGATGGGGAGAGCCCTTTTCAACGGCAAAATGCATGAACAGGGCCGGCACCAGAAAATTGACAATGCAAGGAAGGGTCAGATCAAAAAACTCCAGAAAACTCAGTGCATTCTGTTGCCAGACAAAAAACGTGGAGATCCCGCCGAGAGGACTCATGGTACCGCCGGCATTGGCTGCAACGACGGCATTGAGGCCCGCCAGACTCACAAACTTCTGGTTGCTCTTGCCGATGTTGATAATGATATAGCCCATCAGAAGACCCACGGTCAGGCTACTGATCACCAGTGAGAGCAGGAAGGCGATGATCCCTGTAATCCAGAAGAGTTGACGGTAACTAAGCTCTAACTGCTCGAGTTTTATTCTGAGCACGTCAAAAAGATGACGTTCGGTCATGGCATTCAAAAAAGTCATGGAGACCGTGATGAATAGCAGTAATTCCGCATAGGCCGTGAGATTGGTTTGGAAAATCACTGCCACATCACGGCCGACTCCACCCATGGTGGTGTGATGAATAAAAATCACCAGCCAAATGAGGACGGAGCCCAGGACCATGGGCTTTGCCTTACTCATATGATGAAAATCTTCAGTCATCGCGATGAAGTAGGAGAGAAAGGTGATGGTCAGTGCAAAGAAACCCACCCAACTGTTCTGAAGTTCCTTAGGATCAGGGACCGGGATTTCTCCAGCCCAAACATCACCTGCCAGCATCAACCCGAAAAGAAGCAATATTCCTATCAACCTCCGTGCATGCATGTATCAAGGCCCTCTTTCTAGATAGTGTCATCTCCGCCGAGATGATCGTAAATGGGTGTGAAAATTCAGATAAATACGGATTAACTTACAAGGATTTTACCCCTTCAGGATTTTGTCATAGGCGAGACGCAGGAGTTCAACGGTTGAGTCTGTGCCGAACTTCTCCTTGATGGTGGTGAGGTAATTCGACACTGTCTTGGCCGTAAGACCCAGACGTTGGGCAATCTCCCTTGAGCTCAAACCTTGAACCAACAACTCGAACACCTGAAACTCGCGGGCAGTAAGCTCAGAGGCTGGATCTCGATGTAAAGCCCCCTTCCCCTTGGGATTAATGACTAGCCCCGGATCGAGATAAGCCTCACCCCGCGCAACGGTTTGGACCGCCGT
>CAYFLM010000221.1:0-1930 GCA_964343925.1 uncultured Methylococcus sp. | reverse complement strand
ACCCCGAGGCGGACCAGTTCTGCGAGTTCAGCCTCCACCACGATGTTGCCGAGGAGTTCGGTATAGATGTCTACGCTGTTTTCGGCTGACTGAAGATGGTGGAGCATGCGCTCCGCCGAATTGTAGGGCGAAACCATCAGATCATCGGTACTAATCGGCGGGGTGGGATTGTAATCGGCCGATGCATCTCCGGCATGGGCGGTGTGATTCCAGTCGTTCTCAAAGACCCGTATTAACTCTTTGAGCTCCTGCTGGCGATGGTCCAGGATTTCGAAGTCACGATAGCGGTCCATGTTGATGGGATCAAAACAGGTGGAGCCCACCATAAATGTACGCTCATCAATGATGATGAAATTGCCGATCGTATGAGGGAACATGGCGTGACTCACATGCACTTCACCACCCGAGGCCATCAGGAGTTCTCCGAGGATCTGTCTTTCCCGTTCATGGCCCTTGTAGTGCAATCGATCAAGAATCACCCGAACCTTGACGCCACGTTTTTCGGCATCCGCAAGACTCTGAAGCAGTGAACGGTCCGATAGCGCACAGACTTCGATACGGATCTCATGACGGGCTGAATCAAAGGCGCTTTGGAGTCCGTTGAGACCTTGATCCGGCAAGACGAAGAATTCATCGCTAACGCTGTTTTTTCCGGCTGCATCGAGGGGGCCACTCAATAGGAGGGCGAGGCCCCAAAAAAGGCAGTGAAAATAAACGCGAAAGGTCATAGGACAGGGCTCCTGAGGATAGTTCCATAGCTTGACATACTTTACCAACTGAAACCGATGGGCGGGAAAATGTGTTTTCGACTAAGCTATTCGGTATGACGATGCTCGACCCCACTTTTTTGCCTGAAATTCCGAATTTAAGTCGGGTTAATCTTCTTATCCAGCAATCCATTGCACCGGTCTTCCTGCTCGCGGGTATCGGGGCCTTGCTCAATGTGCTCTCAAGTCGCATCGGGCGCATCCATGATCGACGTATGGCCATCGTCCATGATGAACAGTTGATGGATGATGCCGTGCATCATGAAGCGCAGCTTCTCAAGCGGAGGGCAAAACTGGCGAATCTTGCGATGCAGTCCCTGCTATTTGCAGAACTCATGATCTGCTGCCTGATTGCCATTCATTTTGTGGGTGGTCTCATGGGGGTGGATGCCGCCCTTTGGGTGGCCTTAAGTTTTCTTTTTTCCATGATCGGGCTCATCGTCGGCGTACTGTTTTTTTTAAGAGAAGCCCATCTCGCGCTATCACTCACGGAACTCGGTCATATCCGTCTCAAACGACATCTTGACCAGCATGCCCTCAAAGAGGCCCAGGATGAACCGAGCAACGATTAACCCAAGACCCGGAGTATTTTGCCTATGAAGCCCACACCTCCTATTTATGGTGTTCTGACCCGATACGTCGCCTTGCTGCTCGTCCCCATCGGCTTGATGATGGACCAATGGCATGTGAATCCCCAGTGGGTCTTTGTGGTCACGGCGCTGGCCATCATTCCCCTGGCTCAATGGATGGGAACATCCACGGAACGGGTGTCCGAACATTATGGGACCGGTATCAGCAGTCTTTTGAATGCCAGCCTCGGCAATGGCCCTGAAATTATCATCGGTTATTTTGCACTTAAGGCGGGGTTGGTGGATGTCGTCAAGGCGTCTATCACGGGTTCCATTCTGGCGAATCTCCTCTTTGGACTTGGGGTCGCCCTCATATCCTCTGGCCTTCGCCATCCCAACCGTTTTGTGCGTTACGATCTAGATGCCTTCAAGGTCCATGGTTCACTGTTGCTACTCGCCATTGCAGGACTCATCGTCCCGGCGATGTTTGATCTCAGTACAGGCTCTGAAGATGAGATCAGTTTGGAGATTTCGGTCATCCTGCTGCTGGTTTATCTCGTGACGCTCATCATGACCTTCTTTCCGGATCGTCCA
>CAYFLM010000220.1:0-1958 GCA_964343925.1 uncultured Methylococcus sp. | reverse complement strand
GCTGGAATTATCCCAGAATAATATGTCCAGACGGTTAAAAACATGGTTGATTGACTCACTGATCGCCATCAATCCTTCGTCCGCTCTGGCGATTGATTCTCCGGGGATTATTTCCCCTAGAATGACCACTTTGCCGTTCGCAATGAAATTAAGGGCCTTAGATCGGTTATCTCAGGGCTGAAATCATGCATTCCCAACCACTTTCCACCCCAAATTCCAGTCAATGACTGCTGCCTTCACTTTTTTTGCGACCCGCCTTATCGCCTTGAAGGGACTCCTCGTCCTCAGCCTTCTTGCCGCCATGCCACTTCAGGCAGAAGAAGTCACGGCGCTCAATGAACAAGAGATCATGGCCCTTTTCTTTGAGCGAAACCTGGATCTCATATCAGGACACTACGACATTGACCGAGCCGAAGCGCAGACCCTGATCGCGAGCGCCATTCCGAATCCTTTGCTGAGTGTTGGATTCAACGAGCTCAGCACGAAGACTTCGCGTTTCTTTCCCAAGACCAACAGCACACAAGATGTGAACGCCGTCGGCATGAGCATCATCGTGACGCAGATCATCCAGACCAATGGTAAAAGGCAACTTCGAACAGAAAGCAGCCAATTTGAACGCGAAGCGGTCGAAACGGACTTCAAGGACCTCATTCGCGTGTTGGCCAATACGGTCAGAAAAGCGCACTACCAGCTACTCTTGGCTCAAAAAAATCTCGAGTTTCTGGAGCTCAATGACCAAAACTACCGAAAGATCGTTGACGCCAGCCGCATTCGTCTGAAAGCCGGTGACATCTCCGAAACGGATCTCGTTCGGGTTGAGATCGAGGAACTCAAGATTCGGGCCGATCTGGATCGCGCAGTGGCTGAACACAAGACCGCACGCAGTGAACTGGCTGCCCTTTTGAGCTGGCCTGAAATCAGCCATACCCTACGCGTCACCGAACGCTGGCCGGAGGTCCCCTTTGCCCTTTTGAAACCCAACCTCGACCCCCTAATCGAGGAGGCGTATCAATCAAGACCCGATTACCGAGCGCAGGAACTTCGAACCGAAAAAATGGAAACCGAGCTCGAACTTTCCCGAAGGCTGGTCGTGCCGGATGTGACGGTTTCGGGAGGCTTTATTCAGGATGCCGGGAACGTCAGGCCCTACACCGGGACCTTCAGCATCAATGCCCCGATTCCCACCTGGTATCAGTTTCAGGGGGAAGTCGGAAAGGCAGCGGCAGAACTCAATACCGCCCGACTGGCTTTGGAGCAGATTCGGAACAGTATTCGGGCAGACGTCATTGCCTCGCATGCACGCCTGATGGCCACAGAATCGATCGTGAGGCGGTTTGAAACCGAATCCAAGGCGCGAATCGAGAAAGTCAGGGACGCGCAGGAATTCGCATACAACCAGGGGGCGATCGGACTCATTGACCTTCTGGATGCCGAGAGAAACTACACCCGACTCATGACCGAATACTACGCGGCACGCACCGATGAGTCTGTCGCTTACGCTGATCTCATGATGGCGCTCGGCGAAGATGTCATGCATCACTTCCTCGAAACCGACTATAAAGAGGCAAAAAATCGCACTTCAAGCGTGCAATAGCCTCGATTAACGACACGGACCTTGGATGACGCCTTATAATCGCGGCGCTTCGTCTAACCCATTGATCGACATCCATGGTTTTTCCCCGTCTCCTGATCCTCGGCGTATTTCTCACCCTGCTAGGCTTTCAACATCAAACCCTTGCACGGGATGTTCCATTGCCGGCAGCCCAAGCCTTCGGCTACAAACAGGTGGTCGGACCGGATGGGGTCAAAATCAGCTTTGATATCGCAAAGGGTTATCACCTTTATCTGGAACGCCTGAAAATTGTGCCCGGCAGTGAATCTGTGGTCTTGGGCACGGTGATCCTGCCTGAAGGCGAAATCGTCTCCGATCCCACCATGGGCCATACCCGAATTGTCAG
>CAYFLM010000219.1:0-1968 GCA_964343925.1 uncultured Methylococcus sp. | reverse complement strand
GAATTACGCAGCGATGCCACAATGTCTTCACGACTCACGCCGAAAATTTTGGCAATGGAATCCAAAGACCATGTGGGCGCACCGTCGTGCTGACTAAATTGATCCGCGGGAGGCAGGTAACCCTGTCGAATCAATTGGTAGATGTCCTGTATCGCTGGTGGGGTCGGCCTCACATCATAGAGTGCCGACTTATTGACCCGCTTCGGAATACACCCACAACTCATGGAGACGCCTTTGCGGAGAGACGAGGCCGCCACAGTCCTTTCAGTTCCACAGGCACAACGGCAGAGGTAGCGAGAGACATTGGAACGTCCAGGTGCCTTGGAAAGAATTTGCCAGTAGCCGATCTGGCCACCGATATCGATACGATTCGACGCTTGGTTGTTCATAAACATTCAACCCTAATCAACAACATGAACAAACGAAATGGTGCTCTTTGGAAAAGCCTTAACTAAGCGCCTTGAGGGCTAGATCACCACTGGCTTCAAGCGTAAGTGGCTTTCGTTGAATGATGGCCTGAGTGAGTAGCGCAATGGCCAGTCTCACCGGTAACTTGACCAGAAGCTGCATCGGAGGACAGTACCCCAGTTTTTCCGCATATTCGTCGAGAACGAATTGATATTCAGCCGGTAAATCCTGTTCCAAACGCATGTCGTAAATCCCCTCAAGGTCCAAAGAGGCTCCGAAACCGGTTCGGAGACGAGGAGATTTTCCCAATCAATTGTTACAGAATTCGGACAACTCACCTTGCAATCTGTTGAGATCCGCTGCAGGATCGCAAAAAACCCTCTCCCCTCCATCGACGACGCACCCAATGACGATGAATCTCTCTCAAGACCTCTCCAACGGTTGGATCTGGAAGCAGAAACATACCTTGTTGATGCTGCTGGGTTTAGGCGGCGTCTGGCTGGATCATTCCACCGATCTTCTGGCCTTGATGGCTGGAGGAAGCCTGATTGCCCTTGCGGTCATGATGCGGAAGGAATCCCTGTCCTCTCAAACCCGATACCGACTGTATCTCTTCTTCATCACCTGCCTTTTGGCGCTGGTGTGGTTGCCATTGGAAGCGCTGGGAGAACATCGGCTGATCATTCCCCTTTCGGCATTGCTTCTAGGGGTCGTCATCGATCTGTCTGATCAAAAACTCAGCGAAACCTTTTCGAGAGGCGAGTCACTCAACCTTCTACTGGCGATACTCGCCGCGCTCTATTTTGTAACGGTGGGCGATCACTCGGCTTTGATTTTAGCCTCGGCCCCTTATCTTCTGAATTATCTTCGTGAGCCCTGGTCAAGTGAGGATCGATGGCAGCAACAGCTCTGGATCGTGGTCCGCATCATCGCCATCGGCTTTTTGTTTAATGCAGTGTGGCTCGAGAGCCCTTTCCCCACCGCTTCTTTGTTGAAACCACTGGCGCTGATAGTGATCGCTATTGGGCTTTTATTGATTCGTAAGCACCCCGCACGCGGGACATTTTTTAGAACCTAAAGGTCGCCCAGAAACCCGAAATCGGGTTTCTGGGCGCTTGGCTTCAGGCGGCTTCTGAGAGCACTTGGATCTTCTTTGGGAGCTGATGCACTTTCTTTGGAATGGCAATCTCCAGAACACCATTCATGCTTCTCGCCGTAATGCCATCGGCATCTACACTATCGGGTAGCGAAAACCTCCGATAAAAGGTACCCGATACACGTTCTACACGCTTGAAACCGTGCTCTCGAGTCCGCTCTGGCGTTTCTCGCTCTCCCTTTAGGGTCAAAATACCCTGTTCCATGGTGATATCAATGGAATCCGGCTGAACACCCGGGACATCAGCCCAAAGCACATAGCGATCTTGCTCTTCTCGGATATCCACTGCGGGGGTCCATTCAGCCGTTACTGCGCTTTCTGTCTGAGTGACCTTACCTTCAGCGGATCTCTCCAGCTCTCTTTGAATCTGGTGGAGTAAACTCCAAGGTTCATATCGTGTCATC
>CAYFLM010000218.1:0-1970 GCA_964343925.1 uncultured Methylococcus sp. | reverse complement strand
CATTGTGTCTGGCAGTTGGGAGGAGCCCAAGGGTGTCTCGATGGAGCATAAGCTGGCCCAACAATTGGGAGTCAAGATCGGGGATCGACTGGGCTTTTTGATTCAAGGCAAGACCATGGAGGTCACGGTTAGCTCCATGCGCAGTGTTGTGTGGGATACGCTCACACCCAATTTCTATGTGATTTTCAGAGATGAGGCGCTGACTCCCTATCCAACGACATGGCTCGGGAGCTTTCATATCAACCCCGATCAACGCAGCGTGCTTCCTGAGCTGATTCGTGCATTTCCCTCCGCATCATTAATTGATGTTGACAAAATCGTGGGGCATTTTCGGATGATCATTCAGGAGGTGACACTGGCTTTTGAGGTGCTCTGGTCTCTGGCTATGGTGGCGGCAGCCCTCACCCTTGTTTTGACGATTGCCGCTTCAATGGAGGAGCGACTGCGTGAATATGAGATTCAAAGGTTACTGGGAGCCACCTCGCTTTGGATACGGTCCACCCAAGCGCTTGAGTTTATGATGCTCGGACTGTTGGCAAGCGGAGGCTCGATCATCTTTTCAGAGATCGTGCTGAATGGTCTTAGCTATTTTGTGCTTGAAACGACTCCGCATGTCCATCTCAAGACCGCCTGGGCGGTTACGCTGCTGGGCGGCTTTGTGATCACGACGATTGCCCTTTTGACCAGCCCTTTTCTTGAGCGACAGCAACGTCGCATGGAAAGAAACTACTAAGCATAAAAAACGGCCCTTCCGGGCCGTTTTTTATGAGTGCTTCTCAGTCGACTAGTTAGCCTTTACGTTGATTTTGCTGGTCCAACCAGAACTACCCTGACAGCTACCATCTAGCACGGTGACTTTAACGAAGGGAATCAGTACGACTTGTTCCTCTTCGATCTGGGCGCGCGTTCCTGCAGGTACAACACAGATAGAATGTTCTCCCTTTTCTTCACCGCTATCAGACACGCCGACCATGCCGGGTGCGTTGGCGATGTGGGAAAGGCCACCATTGGGATTCTCAAGCGTTACGGTCTGGCCCACACTGACGGAGGCAACCCGGCGAGCCTGTGGATCGGATCCACCCCCGCCTAGAGAGAGCCCAATTCCGGCCAAAACGATAGCGCCGACGCCGATGTAGAGCAGCTTTGGGTTGGCTTTTAGAGTCTCTACGATATTTCCAGCTTTGTTGTCATCTGACATTGATAGTTCTCCTCGACTGACGATTTCAAGAGAGAAACCAAGTCCCTCCCCCCTTTTTGAAATTAACATGTTGCCGAATGGAAGGAAACTGCTTCGAACAGCCCTTCCAATCCCTTGGCACGCTGACCAATCCCTGTTGTTCCAGACTAAAATCCGGCTGACAGCGTCTGTTTCACTCGAGATGAAACATTGAGCGTTCTGACTAAAAAAAGAACTTAAAAGTTCCATTAAATCGGCGGAAATTCATCACTTTTGACACACTTAGCTAAGGCAGCCCATGTGGACCTTACAATTTTAGGGATAACATCCTCGTCCTTGATATAAATCTGACACCCACCATGAAGTTTCTAGTGCTTATCGTCTCGGCTTTGATTGCGGCCTTAATACTTCGGCGGCTTTTGCGAAAAACATTCCTCAATCGCTTATCACCCACCGTTCAAAATCTTCTGTGGCTGGGTTTGGTGGCTTTGCTATTACTGGTGTTTACAGGACGCCTTGGCACCATGGTGCCAGTGGTGGGTGCCGTTGTCGGTGCGGTCGTGGCGACCTTTTCGCGGTTGATCCCTGTGGTGACGCCTCTGATGGTTCGTTATCTCCCTATGGTGAGACATATTTTTAATACATTAAGGACAGGATCACCTCGTACAGGACGAGCAAAAGTGGATCGTTCCGTAGTCCAGACGCGTTGCTTGACCATGTATTTCGTCCATGCCACGGGCGAAATTGGGGGTATTGTTCGTGTGGGTCCAGCGGAAGGAAAGCATCTGGATGC
>CAYFLM010000217.1:0-1972 GCA_964343925.1 uncultured Methylococcus sp. | reverse complement strand
TCATCAAGAGCCTTCAAAGTCGAAATGAGACCCTGCTTCGGGTTGCGCGTAGCATCATCGAGCGCCAGCAGGAATTTCTGGATAAAGGCGAAACGGCGATGAAGCCCCTTGTCCTAAGGGATATTGCGCTTGAAGTTGGCATGCATGAATCCACCATCTCCCGTGTGACCACCCAGAAATACATGCACACTCCCAATGGTATCTATGAATTCAAGTATTTCTTTTCAAGTCACGTCAGCACTCAAGGTGGCGGAGAATGTTCCGCAACGGCTATAAAAGCCTTTCTCAAGGAACTCATTGGGCAAGAGGACCCCAAAAAACCCCTGAGTGATGATGCAATTGCCAAATTACTGCAGGAACGTGGTATCAATGTCGCACGCAGAACGATCGCGAAATACCGAGAAGCGATGTCGATTGCTTCGTCGAGCGAACGTAAGCAAATTTTTTAATTTTTATTCAACTAGCTTAAGGAAGCCATCATGCAACTCACAATCACTGGCCACCATATCGAAGTGACGGATTCACTGCGCAGCCATGTCACAGAAAAGTTTTCTCGTCTCGCACGTCATTTCGACAAAGTCATGGAAGTCCATGTTGTACTTGAGGTCAACAAGCTCGAACAAAAGGCGGAAGCTACTGTCCATGTGAACGGCGCCAACCTTTTTGCTGAAGATACTCAGTCGGATATGTACGCGGCGATCGATAACCTGATTGATAAATTGGACCGTCAGGTACTCAAGCACAAAGAGAAGCATCTACACCACTAAACTATCTGAGAAAGGCAAATTGTCATGCAGCTGATCATTGTTAGCGGTCAGTCAGGCTCAGGAAAGAGCATTGCGCTCGAAACACTCGAGGACTCCAACTACTACTGCATAGACAATTTGCCGATTGAACTGTTTGAAGACTTCATTCGAAAGGCTGTCGAAACAGATCAACCCGCCTACCGCAAGGTCGCCATCAGTATCGACGCCAGAAGTCGAAGTGAGGGCCTCGATCAATTTCCTAAAACACTCGATCTAGCAGAGAAACTTGGCATCGAATGCCAGGTGCTTTTCCTAAAGTCCGAACTAGAGACGCTGCTTAAACGTTTTAGTGAAACTCGACGCAAGCATCCTCTAACGGATAGCAGCCACCCGCTGATGGAAGCTATTCAGCTCGAATCTCAGCTGCTCAAGCCCATCGTAAGTCGTGCTCATCTCGTCATCGACACCACGCACATCAATGTGCATCAGTTGAGAGGACTCATTCGAAAGCGTATTGACGCACGCAAGGAAAAGAAAATGTCCTTGTACTGTCTGTCGTTTGGTTATAAGAACGGCATCCCCTATGATGCCGACTTCACTTTTGATGCGCGCTGCCTACCCAATCCACACTGGGAACCCACGCTGCGCAACAAAACTGGAAAAGATGCCGAGGTCAGGGAATTTCTTGAAGCCATTCCTGAAGTTCAAGAATATCTCGCCGATCTGGTCCACTTCGTAGAGCGTTGGGCACCTCGATTTGCTGCTGAAAATCGGAACTATCTCACCGTTGCTGTGGGCTGTACGGGTGGACAGCACCGCTCTGTATTTTTGGTTGAGGCACTTTCAAAGCATCTCGAAAGCGAGATCTATGACCTTTTGATCAGACATCGGGATCTCAATTAAACACCGTTGGTGCAAAGCGATGACTACCGCTCATAAAACGCGCATCACATTCAAATTCTTGGTGACCTTGTTGTTGGGCCTTATGATGGCATCGACGCTGAACGCCGCCCCCAAGAAATCCGTTCCAGATTCACTTCCTACCTCAACCCCAAAAACCGAAACCCTGACCCTAACGTATCTCTCCCAACGCGGCCCGGATACTCAAACCCAGCTTTACTTTGACCCCACTATTCAGGATGCCGGACTTCAAGGATCAAGGCTTGGCATTCAGGATAACAACACCACCGGGCAGTTTCTGAAGCAAACCTTTGCGCTCAAAGAAA
>CAYFLM010000216.1:0-1981 GCA_964343925.1 uncultured Methylococcus sp. | reverse complement strand
CTCATCTGGACGCCGAATAACCGCGTGTCGTTCTGGGCGCAATCCGCGATCGGTACCACGCAGTACTCCCCTTCCAATATCTCCAATCTGGGGTTTGCGGTTGCCTTCTAGACCGCTCAATTTTAAGCTGTAGCCCATGCATTCAAGGCACACACCGCTCTACAATACTCGCGCCATCCGACTCTTGCCCTCACTGACAGGGATTCTCCTTGTTGGCTGCTCGGCGATCATTACCGTCAGTGAATACCCTTTCAAACAAGTCGCCACCTTCATTGAAGCTGAAACCGGGCAGGAAAAACCCAAACTCACACCGGTCGAACTTGAAAATGATCTCATGCGGTTTGCCGACGACCTGATTGCGGGAACCGACAGCGCAACCCTGCTTCTTCGCGACAATGGCACCAAGATCGAACGGTCCACACTGCTTAAATTCAGAATCGCCTTTATTGAAGATGTGTACCAGATCGCGACGGGGCCCAATAGTTACGCCAACCTTCTGGATATGATTACGCTCGTTTCACTGACGCGGATCCAGATACAGGAATACTGGATCCCCAAGCGATGGGGAACCTCGGCACAAACCTTATACGAAGTTTTCAAAAGTCATGAAGACACCCTTTGGAAACTGGCGAACGATGTTCTCAAACCGGATATGATCAAGGAGCTTAAAAGCTCTATTGAGACCTGGGCGGTCAATCATCGGGAAATCCATGTCTGGACCGATGTGCGAGCCTCTGGATTTGCCGCCACCATCTCGCATCATGATGAGCGCATCAAGACTACGGAAGAATCCAGTAGCAGCGTCTTCGATCTACTGGACATAGACCCCCTCTCCTCTCTCGACCCTGCCACTCGGGAAATTGCGAGAACCCGACAATTTGCTGAACGTGCCTTCTACCTGGCTCAGCGTATGCCGGACCTTTTGAGGATGCAGGCCGAACTATTGACCCTGACAACCGCGGATTTACCTGAACTCAAATCCCTATTGAGCGATGCCACCCGCCTGAGTCAGGCGGTCGATAACTTGAGCCACACCGCACAAGCCCTGCCCAAGGATATTGCGACCGAACGAGAGGCCGTCCTCAAAGCCTTACGAGAGGAAACAGGTCCTATTCAAGCCCTTGCCGAGCGGGTACAAGGGACCCTGGACTCCGGTGACCGCATGTTCAAATCCAGTGATGCCGCGCTGCAGAGCCTCAATCAGTTCTACGCCGCAATAGAAAAAAACCCGCGTGAGCCCGGTGAAAAACCCTTTGATGTCGAAGATTACAAGGCCATTGCTCGCGACATTGCAAAAACCTCAGAGTCACTCAATGCCCTACTGCTCGGACTCCAAAACAGCGGCGCAAAGATGGATCAACCGGGGCTTATGGCCCTCTCCCGGACACTCGACCAACGCGCCGATCATCTGGCGATGGTACTTCTACGTACGGGGCTTGTATTGATCCTGGCCCTGTGTGTGGGGCTCTTTCTGGTGCTCGTGGGTTATCGCTACGTTCAGGAACGCATTCAGCGCTAACTCAGTCTTTGTTGTCCTTGTCGCCCTGCTTCTGAATCTTCTTTCCGAGTTGCTGCATATCCTGTCCAAAACCACTCCAGGTATTGCAGGCGGAAAGCGACAGCGTGAGTACGATCAGGATGAGAACGGTACGAGAAATCATGGCCACGACCACCCGAATGGGCAAACGGTTGAATGGAGACTGTATTTTACCCGAGCACAGGCTCAGGAATCCATTCAACCCTATGGAACTTCAATATCTACACTTGGTCACAATAGGAATGTGACGTCACCATCCTCTAACTTGATCCATCTAATGGGATACACACACCAAGGAGAACTTAAGATGACCCGTGTTGCGACAAGAACCACTGCCCTTGCGGCCGCCCTCGGGCTTCTATTGGGCCTGACTGCTTTCAATAGCCAGGCGGAAAGCGATAAGGAAATTCAAGAACGTGCCTTGAAGGCGCGTGAGATCCAGCG
>CAYFLM010000215.1:817-1982 GCA_964343925.1 uncultured Methylococcus sp. | reverse complement strand
TCGCGGAACGTGCCCATAAAGCGTCTCCTCGACCTCACCGAATACTGCAGTTGAACCGGCCAGGCCAGCGAGCATCCAAAACAATTTGAGAAGCGATCGAGAAGCACTCACTGTCTGCATCCTGCCTATATGCTTTCGCATACTGATCTGATCAATCTGCCTGATTAGTGGGTGGCGGAAATAAACCCGACCCATCACGTCTTGCGTATGGAATTTGAGCGGCCACGTTGTGGGGCCGCTCAAATGAGCCGGGCAGTGTCATCATCAAACTCACTCACCAAGGCCCTAACGCTTTGCCGCGGTCTGCGTAGAAGACTTGCGAATGTAAGAATTGAGGTTTTTGAGATCCTTGATCTCCTTGGCAACTTCGGGGGTCAGAACCATGAGATTTACACGTTCTGCTCGCTCTCCTTTGGAGCACTGCGTTGCGATATGAACAGAGCCACCACCCGACGGCAGGCAAACGGACATCTGATTGGCGTTCGCCTGACCAACAAAGGCCAGCAAAGCAAGAGCAAGTAGACCCTTCAAATTTTGCGCTTTCATCTTAAGTTCCTCCTGTTTCGATTGGGACGATAGGAAGGTTAGGATGCAATCGCAAAAGAAGCCAATTGATTATTTGAAAAAACGAAATAGGATTAACGAATAGCAGAGTAACGCTTGAGTTAACTCAGAATCCAAGCTCTCTGATCAAGGCACTCGACGGGATGAATCCCCCTGTGATCCAGATCCACGGCGATTTCTCATCCCGCTTGATCATAAATGCGTTGAGGTGATTCATTTTGTCACCCCGGTAGACATTCATGACTTTTTCTAACTGAACCAGATCCTCGCTACGTCCCGTGTAGAAATGCCAATCCTCCCCGGCCCCCTTGTCCTTCCGAAATGCCTTCAGGACGTCCAAGGTGTCACCTTCTGGATCAATCGAAATAGAGACTAGCCTGATTGCCTGCCTTTCCTTGAGCGCTTTTTGCTGAAGTTCTCTAAACACCCCTATGCTGAGCGGGCAAGTGGCTCTGCAGGAGGTAAAAAGAAAGCTCACAACAACCGGGCTATCCTTTGCAGCCAGAAGATCTCTCGCCGAAACGCTTGCCCCATCCTCGCGGATCAGGCTGATATCGGGAATTTTGAAGTCATGCACTCTTCGCGTAATGCCGGTATTGAT
>CAYFLM010000215.1:361-807 GCA_964343925.1 uncultured Methylococcus sp. | reverse complement strand
CATCTTGCGAACGTCCGAACGAAAATCTTGGTTAATCATCGCGTGCCTCCAGGACCTCGCCCACAGGCTTGAGACGACCCCCATCAAGTTTCAGCATATAGCCACTCCGTGTTGCCACTCGACGCGCTGGGCCCAAAGCAGGTCGATGATAAGGCCCCCAATACGCGTAGCCCATCCCAACCGCAGTCTCAGCCTTCTCCAGAAGGTATTCTCGATAAAGATTATCGACCATCTGTGATAAGGATTCCTGAAGGATGACCAACGTTAAATAAATCTCGGATTGCCACATTTCGTTTTTGGTTTGAAATCCGCCCGAGGTAACCCAAGAGTAGAAATTGGATTGTTGGCGCTCGCGCCTTCCCGGTGCCTCAAATGGATAGAGGTAATAAGGACCCTGTCCCTTGAAATCGGGCGGCGAATTCATCAACTCCCGGTCATCGCCCAAC
>CAYFLM010000215.1:0-351 GCA_964343925.1 uncultured Methylococcus sp. | reverse complement strand
TGCCGATGAGAATCATCAGTGACTTTATCGCTCTGAAAGAGGCAAGGAACTTGAGAATGCTCACAGAAATCTCCAATTGGTTCTGCACCCCCTTCACTTGCTCCCCCCACAACCGCAAACACGGGCTGTTTCCGATATAAATCAGTGATCTGTTGAGACCACTCATTTTTAGCCCCCTTCAATCGCCAGAAGTGAAAGACCCAGTTTCTGTGCACATGGGGCAAACGGTCAAAACCAATCGGACGGTGACGTTTGGAACTGCTATTTTGCGAATTGTGCTGCAAAACAAATAGGTTGATTTCACGCTCAAGCAAATCAACCTTTTCGTCTTTGACGTCAGGTGTAAATACC
>CAYFLM010000214.1:0-2000 GCA_964343925.1 uncultured Methylococcus sp. | reverse complement strand
TACATTTGCAAAGATCGGTCGTTCAATAAAGAACTTGGAGATCATGGCTTCACCAGAGTACGCCCGTCAGTCTGCCCAGAATCTGGGGGCAAAGCCTGGAGGCTGGTCTGAACCGGATTGACGGTCTTTCCAGGTATTGCGCTCAGTAGTCCATTGACCACGACCCAATCCGAAGGGGTGACACCCTCAACGATGGCAATCATCTTGTCTTTTTTAAGGCCGGTACTCACACTTTTTCGCTGAACAATATTCTTCTCATCGACCAGCAGCACATAGCTCCCCAACTGATCAAACGCCACGGCCAGTTCTGGAAGCAGAAGTTCGGGTCTGGGTGCTGAAATAGGGGCACGGATGCGCGCATAAAGACCCGGCATAATTTCATATTTGGGGTTCGGGAATATGGCACGCAGCATCAAAGTACCCGTAGTCGTGTCCACTTTGATACCTGCAAAATCAAGAACGCCTTGATGAGGAAATCCATTTTCGTCTGACAAGCCCAAATAAACTGGCGTAGGAGGTACACGCCCGCCCTGGCGGAGATCACGAGCCTCTCCTCCATTTTCTGCCGTTCTTTGGCTTTGAACCTTGAGAAGGTCCTGTTCGCTGATTGCGAAATAGGCATAAATGGGATCCACCTGGTTCACTTCAGCGAGTACCGTTTTCTCACCCGCTCCGACGAGATTACCTGGGTCCTTGAGACGACGGCCTGCGATCCCGTTGAATGGGGCGGTCACTTGGGTGTAGCTTAGATTTAGCTTCGCTAAAGTAACATCCGCTTCTGCCGCCATGAGCCCTGCCTGAGAGGAATCGCGCTCATAGTGCCATCGGTCCACTTCCGTCTGAGGCGCTGCATTTTCCTTAAACAGGCCAGAAAACCGCTTGTATTCAGTTTCTGCATGCATCAGCTTGGCCTTATCAGCCAAGACCTGGGCCTGAGCTTGTTGAAGCTTCGCTTGGTAGGTGTCCTGTTGCAACTGGAAAAGGAGTTGCCCTTCTTTAACAATTTCGCCTTCTCTAAGCAGCACCTTTTCTAGAAATCCTTCAACACGCGCTCTGAGTTCAACCGTCTTGTAGGCTTGGGTGTTGCCACTAAACTCAAGAAAGGGTGCAACCGGCACTTCAATGGGATGCGCCACTTCGACCTGAGGGGGTGGAGGCGGTACATAGGAATTTGATTTTTTGCAGCCTGGAAGCCAAAGCGCAAATGTCATCAAGAAGGCCAACAACAATTGATTTGCAGGGGCCAATCTCAAGAAAATCTGGGTCATCAGGTCACCTTTTGATCCTGTCGTAAGTCGCATCGTTTTACCAATCCGGAGCGCGAATAAAGCTGGTGGGACGTTCTTCTGGAATCTTACCCGGAGAGAGCAAGTCGCCCCAATGGGTTCTATTGGCCATCGCTTCTTTAATGGGCTCGGGTATGAATTCCTTACCTTCTCGTATCTGCCAACCACCACCGAGATTACGATAGACATCGATCAGGCTACTGGCGATCAAGCCGAGCGTCTGGGCAAAATTGTCTTGTTGTTTGAGGAGCTCCTGTTCAGCCGTCAGAACCGTGGTGAAATCGGTAATGCCTTCAGTGTATTGCAGCTGAGCAAGATCAAGAGATCGCTGTGCCGCAGCCGTACTTTGAGCTAGATATTCGGCAGAGTTTTGAGACATGAGAAACCCGATCAGAGAATCCTCAGCTTCCTTCTGGGCTTGAAGCACTCTTTGCTGATAGTTCACCAGGGCTTCTTGGAATACCGCATCCTGACCACGTACTTGGTTAGTGATCTGACCATAATTAAACAGATTCCATTGAACGGCGGGACCGAATCGGTAGAACTGATTTCCCCACCCAAACATATCACTCAAGCTGCTACCCGTAGCATTACTGCCGATAAATCCGAATGATCCGCTGAGTGAGAATGCAGGATACAGATTGGCTTTCGCTACCCCGATTTTGGCAGATGCTGCAACAGCTGTGAGTTCAGCCTGTCTGATATCGGGTCTTC
>CAYFLM010000213.1:0-2025 GCA_964343925.1 uncultured Methylococcus sp. | reverse complement strand
GTGCTGCTGGATCATCTGTTCGACATCATATTCGCATCCCCCACACCCGGAGCACGCACCAGTAGCACGTGACACGGCATCCAGGGAGTGTTCACCCCGATCGAGAACGGTCAGAATCTGCGTTCTCCGTGTCCCGCTACACGGGCAGATGATTTCATCGAGATAGGCGTTTTCTTCATGATGCATGTTGTTATTTCACCATGTGGACCACTCCGAGTCGAGGGAACCATGTCTACCCCATGGAGTCTTAATGTTGGGTTTCTGTTCGAAATCAATAACTTTAAGTCGGAATCCAGATCAGGGGGTCTTCATGAAAATCAGCTATCTCTTAGGCGGTGCCATTCTTGCTGCAGTCATCGGTGATGTGGTGTTGTTAAAACATAATCGAATGGATGAAGAAGCATGGGCGGCCTTCAGAGACACGCACCACTGCTCACCGCTGGCCCATTCCGATGGCAGCAATCGCTCGGGCTATCTCTGTGATGATGGACAAGTCCATTATCGTTGGAGACAGATGAGGTAAGTCACGGTATCCGCTATCATGGACCCGTGTCACCTAAGGGTCCCCATGATTTCCAACTGGCAGAGTCGTTTTACCTTCGGTCAACCGCCGCTTGAATTTATCAGGCAGGAATGGGCCTACACCCCACTGCGGATGACTTCCGCGCTGAGGATTTTTTTAGTCCTGATCGGGGTGACGTTACTTGGGGTAGCCATTCACGTCCCATCCTCACTCCTGGGCATGAGCATCGCCATCATTCTGGCTTTCAGCCCCTTGTTCGGTAATGTTGTCGTTTCATTTCGCTTTGCGCTCACGATTTTTTGGCAGCTTATTTTTGCCTTGCTGCTTGGCATTCTCTCCTTGTCGATGTTTGGGGGAGAACCTGCATTTCTAGTGCCCTGGTGTTTCATCGTCCTCAT
The DNA here is from genome assembly GCA_964343925.1 of uncultured Methylococcus sp. Classification (GTDB taxonomy): domain Bacteria; phylum Pseudomonadota; class Gammaproteobacteria; order Methylococcales; family Methylococcaceae; genus UBA6136. The sequence continues at coordinate 1,104 of CAYFLM010000213.1, read as the reverse complement.
GGCCTTGTTTTTTTATGTGCATCATTACGGCTATATCAATGTGATGCCTCTGATTTTCTTTATCACCACCCTGAATCAGCCCGAGAATCCGGGTCAGAGTGTGGATCAGGGCTTAGCCGAGTTCGTCTTGATTACCTTTTTTGGTCTTTTTTTTCCCATGCTTGCGCACTTCTACCTTTGGCCACGTTCGCCTAGAGATGAGCTCAAGCATGCCCTTTTAGAAGGGCTTCAATGGAGTGAGCAGAGCCTCGAATCATGGCTGGCTCTGGAACGCTCATCCTCGTCTACGGTAAATGTTGTAGCGCCTCATGCTTCCATTGCCTCATGGTTGAAAACGCTGGATCAACTTTCTGCGATCGAACCTGATGTCCGTCGTCTTGAGAACGAATGGAAACTTTTGGTTTCAGAGTTTCATAACTTCTGGGTCATTGTGAATGAGGTCGACAAGATTCGACACCATGATGACCCCAAGTGGCTGCCTAAGGCGGAAGAAAGAACGCTGATTGAGTATGTACTCAATCGGGTTCATCTCTTTAAGAAAGTGTTGCAGGGTCGTCTCACCCCATCGTCAGAATGGCCAAGGATTGTTGATCTTGAAGATGATGGGCAGGAGCCCTCTGGCAAGGATCGCCTCGGTCATTTACTGCACCGAGCCTTCGATAGCAGCACTCGAATTCATCGGCTCCTCTATCGGATTCAACAGGATGCGCCTATTACGGCAGAAGAATTGCCTTTTAGTCGTTCACCCACCTCGAAGGTCCTGTCTCATTTCTGGGAAGCTTCATTTTTTGTAGACCATCAAGAACAGTTCATATGGGCCTTTAAGTATTCGCTTGCGACGATGCTTTGTTTTTTGTTGGTTCAGTCGCTCAATTGGGAGAGTGGCATGACCGCAGGGGTCACGGTCATCATGGTCGCCCAAGGAAGCCTCGGCGCGAGCCTGAGTCGCTCTACCATGCGTTTAACGGGTGCGGTTTTAGGAGGGATTCTGGGATTGATGGCCTTAATGACCCTTCAACCCTTGATGGAAACCATCGGTGGTTTCCTCCTCATGATACTGCCATTTTATGCCCTGACCGCCTGGATTACTTCGGGGAGTCTTCG
>CAYFLM010000212.1:0-2033 GCA_964343925.1 uncultured Methylococcus sp. | reverse complement strand
TTTTTGTCGACCCAGTGGATCACGCTCTGCCCCCTTGCCGCGGCGGTCTTCTTGTTTCGGGTCGAAACATACGCTGTTTTTTAGGTCCGCGCAATATCGGCTCGATACCTTTTCTGGTGGGTTTGCTTTAAAGAATCGAGGGGGCTAATGTCCTCATGTTGAAATCCTCCGACCACCAAAAGGTTGGCTATCCCTCAGCAAGGATTTAACTTAAGCATTGAAGCGGCAGGGTCGTTTAAGATTCAAAGCTGTGCCATCATGAGTCTTCCGAAACTTTATGGCATGCGAAGACCCTCCTTATGCATCTCAAACGCTATACCGACTACTCTCTGAGAGTCTTGGTCTATTTAGGTCTTCATCCCGAACGATTGGTTACCATCTCTGAAGTGGCTTCGGCTTTCGATATCTCGAAAAACCACCTCATGAAAGTCGTTCAGAATCTCGTTGCAGAAGGTTTTGTCCAGAGCGTCAAGGGAAAGTCGGGTGGACTCCGCCTCAATGAGGCTCCAGAACGCATCAGCATTGGGTCTGTCGTCCGCAGAATGGAATCCGACTTTGAGTTGGTTGAATGCCTTGGCGATAATCAAAGTTGCTGCATTTTGCCCGCCTGCAAACTTAAGCCCATCCTACAGGATGCTGCAGAACGCTTTCTCGAGACACTCGACCCCTATACCCTGGCCGATGTACTGACTAACCACCAGGTTCTGAACCGACTGGTTCTTCGAGGGAAGGAGATTCCGATCTTACCGGCGGGTATGGCATGATTGAGCCGGTCGCGCTCAAGGATTTTCTGCTGGTTTTCTGGATTTCAGCAGCCATCATTATTTTTGGTGGGAGCTATGCCGGATGCTATGCATTAGGTGTCGCCAGAGACTCTCGCGGACTTCAAATTACCGGCTATCTCTTCTATGGGGCACTCGTGCTCTGTACTTTCGTTCTTGACCAAACCCTACACTTCGAGGGCCACTGGCGTCTTCTAAGCCTCAGCCTCATCGTCGGCTACTTTTGGGCACCTCGGCTTCTTATTCACCTCACCGCGGCCACTCACCGGCACAGCTCGAACTAAGGATCCCCGCATTTAGTTTGGATGCGATACCGTATTGCTAATGATGTATTTCTCATGCATCATTTAGCTGCGGCTTCGAGGATCCTACCCAAAGGTATTCATCTCCCTCCCCAGAGGATCTTCCGAAGACCGCCCATTCATAACACAATGCCCGGAGGAAAGATGTCTGATCAAAGCCTTTATGACAAACTCGGCGGTGAAGCCGCAGTGAATGCAGCTGTTGATATTTTTTACAAAAAAATGATTGCGGATTCTCGCGTGAATCGCTTCTTCTTTGGTGTCGACATGGCTCAACAGGCGGCTAAACAAAAAGCCTTCCTCACGATGGCATTTGGTGGCCCTCATAACTATACGGGCCTCGATATGCGAAAGGGTCATGCCCACCTCGTCAAAGAAGGCCTCAATGATCAACATGTTGATATTGTCATTGAGCACCTCGGTGGAACACTTAAGGAATTAGGTGTCGCTGACGAATTGATTGCTGAAGTTGCAGCCATTGCCGAAAGCGCACGTAATGACGTGCTAGGTCGCTAAGCATGATCGAGGTCGTCTATGAAGACCTAGTCCTCACGCTTGATGAGGGCCAGAACCTTTTAGACGGCCTGCTCCAAAGAGGCGTCGCTGTGCCCCATGGGTGTAGGACGGGCTCCTGCCAAAGTTGTCTTTTGAAGTGTAGCTCAGGTGACATTCCGAAGGGTGCGCAACAAGGGCTCAAGGACTCTCAAATCCTGAATCAATTGCTATTGGCTTGTCAGTGTTTCCCGGAAGGTCCCATGCAACTCAGCCTTCCGACGTCTGAACAGCAAAAGCATCAGGCAAAGGTGACGCACCTCAAGCGTCTCAATTCAAAAATCATGGAGGTGGGACTAGAAGTTAAGCCGCCTCTAGTCTATCGAGCTGGACAGTTTATCCATCTCTATCGTCCCGATGGCACGGGACGTTGCTACTCACTGGCCAGTGTTCCCTC
>CAYFLM010000211.1:0-2037 GCA_964343925.1 uncultured Methylococcus sp. | reverse complement strand
CCCTCCTGCATCGACATTCGCAGAACTTCGAACAATAACGGCCGTCAGGGGTAAGCCCCCGATGAGGGCGGAGAGGAGATTGCCGATACCTTGTGCCAGTAACTCCCGATTGGGGGGTGCGACACGTTTCAAGGGGTCTAGCTTGTCCACGGCCTCAAGGCTGAGGAGGGATTCGAGGCTACCCAGAACAGCGATAGTGAGTGCCGCGGAATAAATGCCAGGATCCAGCCATCTCGAAAAATCGGGAAAAACCAGGTAATCCAGGACTTCAGACGGGCGCTTGAATTCCGGAAGATTGACGAGGTGAACATCTTTGATTTCAAAAGGGGTGCCGATACTGAGGAAGTGAAACAGGATCCCCCAGAACACGACAATCAGGCCACCCGGAATCATGCGCGTGACGACACGATTCCCGAACAGAGGAGAGTCCCAGAGTGAGAGGATCAGGAGTGATCCGAGCGCGACAGTAGTAGGCCCCAAGGCAATGGAGGCGAAGGCCTCTTCAAAAACCAGAAAAGAACTTTCAGCCCCCATGGGGAAAAAGGTTTCTTCGCCCATGAGATCGAGGCTGGTTCCGATGGCATGGGGTATCTGTCGAATGATGAGGATGATGCCAATCGCAACCATCATTCCACGGATTACAGAAGAGGGGAGAAAGGCACTCAAGACACCGGCTTTAAGTAGACCGAGTACGATCTGGATGAGACCCGAAATGAGTACGGCCAAAAGGAAAGGTTCAAATCCCCCGACATCACCGATTTCATGTAGCACGATGAAGCTGAGTCCCGCTGCAGGTCCAGAGACGCTGAGTTGTGATCCACTGATCCAGGAGACGATCAAACCACCGATAATGGCTGAAATCATGCCTGAAACGAGCGGTGCTCCCGACGCCAAGGCTACCCCGAGGGATAGGGGGAGGGCCAGCAGGAACAGGACCATTCCGGCAGGCAGATCTCTGTGTAGTGAGAGGGTGTAGTAGCGTAGGCGACTTTGAGCAAATTGCACGGGATCTCCTGATATGTGCGTAAACTCCCACTCGATGAGGGGTTAGGTCATAATCTGGTGTATAAGCACCATTCTATCGCCTAAAATAAGATTTGCACGGGATCACACTGGGTGAAATCGCACTTTATTAGATTCATTAGCCTACAGTATCGATGCGACACCAAAACCACCTAAAATCTATCATAGTCCAGTCTGGGAATCAGGAATAAAAAGCGTATGCAGCCCTTCGAGCGGATGTTGTTGGAAAACAAGGCATGGGCCGATGAAAAGGTTCAATTCGACCCGGATTATTTCGAGCGATTGGTCGAAATTCAGCGACCCGAGGTCCTCTGGATCGGTTGTTCGGATAGTCGCGTACCCGCAGAATCGATCGTCAATGGACAACCCGGTGAGATGTTTGTGCATCGTAATATTGCAAACCAAGTCCTTAATGAGGATGTAAATGGCTGCAGTGTGATTGAGTATGCAGTCGAAGTTCTCGAAGTTCAGCACATCATTGTCTGCGGTCACTATAACTGCGGGGGCATACGCGCCGCACTGGATGCCCCCAATAGTGAACTGAGCTCCGTCAATCGCTGGCTCGCCAATGTCCGTTCAGTCCTCGATGGCAATCGAGATGAAATGGAGAGTCTCCGTACCGAGCAGGCCATGCTCAACCATGCGGTTGAACTCAATGTGATGGAGCAGGTACAACACCTGACTGAAAATCCTGTCATTCGGAAGAAATGGGAGCAGGGCAGAAAGCCCTCTCTGCATGGGTGGGTCTATGGCCTTGAAGATGGCCGGATTAAGGACCTCATTCGCATGCGACCTTCGACGCCACGCTAGCCATCGAACACCCGGAGCATATTAAAATGAAAGATCGGGAATCAATTATCGAGAAACTGGGGGGGCAGGCTAAGATTGATTCGATGGATGCTGAACAGCGTGCAGAAGCCCTCGAAAAGCATCTCATTGAAGAACTCCATGCAAAATCCACCGGGATTCCACCGACCGTTGATCAGCTCAACGCAGCCATTGATCAAAGAACCT
>CAYFLM010000210.1:0-2052 GCA_964343925.1 uncultured Methylococcus sp. | reverse complement strand
AGCATGATGATGGGAATATCCGCGTAGGTTTTATCTTTCTTGAGGCGAGTCGCCCATTCAATGCCGCTTTGTCCCGGCAGCATCCAATCCAAAAGAATGAGATCCGGCATGTTGCGCGCCATCAATACAAGCGCTCTTTGGGTATCCAAAGCCTTTTGAACAAAAAAACCCGCTTCCTCGAGCACATCCGAGAGCATATCGAGGATTGCGGACTCATCTTCAATAACCAAAATATTCAACATCGGCTTCCACCTAAAAAACATACCTTATATAAGGTAATTTAGACCCGCTTTATTACAGCATTGTTACGCTCATGCTCTTTTAGCCTTTAATCCCCGGCTGGCCTCTCATCGTAACCATTGCGACTTAAGTCTCAATGCAATCGGGTTAATTCGCCATTTCCTTCTAATTCATAAAGTTGTCATGAACAATCATTAAGATCTCACGCCATCCTCAGAGAAGAGTCGTTTTTTGCTCTTCAAAACCTCGAAGGTGTTAGATTTGGACAAGTCATCTTTTCTGCTGTTTATCCTGATACTGAGCTCTTCGGCGTTCATTCTTGGTAAACGGGCCGCCGTTCAACAATCCGAGACGGCAAGCGGTAAACCTCACTCACTCCCAGCCTACTATGGCTACTACAGCGCGCTTTGGGTGGCAGGGCCCGCTTTTTTCACCGTCGTTCTCTGGTTGATTTTTGAAAGTCCGATTATCAGCCATCTGACGCTTGCAGGTCTTCCTGAGGGCGCCATACCTGCATCCGAAGACCAACTCAATTTGCTTCTCATCGAAATCAAGAACGTCGCAGCAAAGATTGCTTCAGGAAATGGCAATCCACTCATTCAACAAGCTGCAGACCATTACGTTTCACTCGAAAGGCAAAGCAATCTCTTGTTAAGCGTTTTGGGTTCAGCCCTGGCCTTTTTAGCGGGATACTTTTCTTTCAAGAAGATTCAACCCCACTTTAGAGCCAGAAATCAGGTTGAACGAACGTTCACTTACATTCTCGTTGCCTGTGCAACCGTTGCCATATTCACAACGGTCGGGATCCTTCTCACCGTAATGCTGGAATCCATCCGTTTCTTTCAAAAGGTGCCGATCACCGAGTTCTTGTTCGGTCTCAAGTGGAGCCCTCAAATCGCCATGCGAGCCGATCAGGTGGGGTCTTCGGGTGCCTTTGGATCGATCCCTCTTTTGGCGGGAACCGTTCTAATTTCAACCATAGCCATGATTGTGGCAGTGCCCATCGGGCTACTGTCTGCGATCTATCTCTCTGAGTACGCCACCCCCAGATTTAGAGCCATCGCAAAGCCGCTTTTAGAGATTCTCGCGGGCATCCCGACCGTCGTCTACGGCTTTTTTGCTGCACTGGTTGTTGCGCCCTTTATTAAGGGCGTAGGCGCTCAGTTTGGCTTGGAGGTTTCCTCTGAAAGTGCGCTCGCCGCAGGTCTGGTCATGGGCATCATGATCATTCCGTTCGTGTCTTCCCTTTCGGATGACTTTATCAACGCCGTCCCTCAATCCCTAAGAGACGGTGCCTATGCCTTGGGTGCTACCCAATCCGAAACGATTCGACAGGTCCTGATGCCCGCAGCCTTGCCGGGTGTCGTGGGAGGAGTTTTGTTGGCTATCTCCAGAGCCATCGGAGAAACCATGATCGTGGTGATGGCTGCAGGCCTGACCGCCAATCTCACCGCAAACCCCTTAGAAGCGGTTACCACCGTGACGACTCAGATCGTGACGCTTCTGGTGGGAGACCAAGAATTCGATTCCCCCAAGACCCTTGCCGCCTTTGCATTGGGGCTGGTGCTTTTCCTCTCGACTCTGGCGCTCAACATCATTGCGCTCAGGATCGTTCGTAAATATCGAGAACAGTATGAGTGATTCAACGCCATCCGGAAGAACCCTGGACTTAGTGCTTGCTGGCCTTCCCAAAAGAAGGCGGGCAGAAAAACGATTCAGATTCTATGGTCTTGCTTCCATCGTTCTGGGGCTGTTTTTCTTGGTCGTGCTTTTTTCAAGCATCATTAGCAAGGGCTATAGCGCATTTACCTA
>CAYFLM010000209.1:0-2057 GCA_964343925.1 uncultured Methylococcus sp. | reverse complement strand
GAGGCAAATACCCATTAATGGGAGCGCAAGCAGCACACTGAAAATCGGTCGGTTAAAACGCATGTGGAAATCGCTGAATGAAATAGGCCTCTATTTTAATCGACAATTGCCTGAAGCGGAATGGCTCTCAACAGCGGCCCATTCACCACTGCAAATGAGAACCGTTTACAACTGCAGATGAACATCATATCCTAATGGTAAAGATAATCATTAGGTGTTCTTATGTCCGTCTCGAAAGCGCTTGTCACGACGTTCTTTACTGTAATGGTCTCTATGCCTTTGGTTTCAGAGGCCAAGAGCAAAAAATCCGCTTCGCTTGAGGAAATGTGGAAAATCATCCAGCAGCAACAGCAGCAGATCGCAACGCTTCAAGAAAAGCTCGAAACGCAGGCCAGCCCTTCGCCACAGCAAAAGCCGGTGGCAAAAGGAGATACCGATTCAAAATCGACCCGCATTGAATCGAAAGGACCTGATACGGTAGCGAGCGCAGACAGTAAGTCCACAACTGCCGGAACGGTTAAAAGCGCTAAATCCGATGTTGAACGCAAGACCGACATCCTGGCATCTGAAGTGGAAAAACTGAAATCCAAGCTCTACATTCCAGATAAACGCGAATACAAAGTTGAATATGGTTTGGGTCCTGCAGCTTCAGAAATCTACCGTGTCAATCGAGGGCTCTCTATCGGAGGCTATGGTGAACTGTTTTATTCGCACCAAAATAATGGCTACAAGTCAACGGCCGATGATGCACGTGCTGTGATTTATGTAGGCTACAAGTTCAATGACTGGATATTGATGAACAGTGAGTTCGAGTTTGAGCATGCTTCGACCGGTGAGGGATCTGAGCAAAAAGGAGAAGTCTCTAATGAGTTTGCTTATCTCGACTTTATGACGCATCCAAAATTTAATATCCGTACTGGATTGATGTTGATCCCGATGGGATTTATCAACGAAATTCATGAAGGTCCAACGTTCCATGGTAACTATCGACCTGCCGTGGAGCAGGTGATTATTCCCACCACCTGGCGTGAGGTTGGGGCGGGCATTTGGGGTCAGTTGGCGGATGGTCTTCAATACCGAATGTACGCTGTGAATGGGCTCAATGCCCAAGGATTCAATAGTTATGGCATCACCGAGGGTCGACAAAATGGGACCTATTCGCTGGCCAATAATTTTGCCTTCACTGGACGACTGGATTATTACACCCCCTTTGCACCCGGTCTTCTTGTAGGCGCTTCGTCCTGGGTTGGAAATTCTGGGCAGGGAAATTCGTTCGACGGACAGACAGTCAGTGCCTTAACCCAACTCTACGAGGGACATCTTCAGTGGCATTGGCGCGGATTTGAAATGCGAGTCCTAGGCGCTTTGGGGCGCATAGGCAACAGCGCTCAGCTGAGTGCGCAACTTCAGGCAAATAATCCCACAGATCCCAGCAACAATAACACGGTGGGTAGCAAAAACTATGGGTGGTATGCAGAAGGAGCTTACGACATCATGCCTTATCTCTGGCCAGAATCCACTCACTATCTCGCGCCTTTCTTCCGTTACGAGCATTACAACACCCTCGCTGCGGTGCCTGAGGGTTATAGCAATTACAATGGGTTCTACAATCAGTGGATCTATCAGTGGGGTCTTACTTATAAGCCCATTGAGAATGTGGCCGTCAAGCTTGATTACAGGAACATTAACGCCGGTGGTGCCTATCCGGGTCTCGCGGTTCCAAACCAGTTCAATCTGGGTATTGCGTTTATGTACTAGCCAAGGTCCGCCCAAGAACTTTCCCAACGAGCAAGACAAGGCGCTGATAGACGCTAAAAATTCAGCTGAAGCACATGACTCAAAAAGGGAGTAATGTCGAATTGTCCTCAAGATATTTGTCTGGTTCCTGTGCCAATTCGCCCCAAGGCAGGAAGTTTCTCAGAATGATGATTGGAATAGGGGGTGACAGCATAAGCCAGAATTTTAGGTCTACTCCGCATTTTCTGGAATGAAGTGAAATCTGGAAATGGTGCCCCGGGCCGGAATCGAACCGGCACAGCCTTACGGCCGAGAGATTT
>CAYFLM010000208.1:0-2066 GCA_964343925.1 uncultured Methylococcus sp. | reverse complement strand
AAAGTAATCTTCTCTACGACTTCTATTAAGGAGTCCATCCTGACCAATCTTTCGGCATTCTTGTTCAATAACGTCGTCCTGACGTTACTGAGGGCGACTTCCCTCTTTTTCGTGGCCGAAAAGTTCGCAGGCCATGGGCTCCTCTCGGACGTTCCTGAGGGACCGTTCAAGTGGGTCATCACCTTCCTGCTCTACGATTTCGCCATTTATTTCTGGCACGTGATCAATCACCGTTATGAGTGGCTGTGGCGCTTCCACAAAGTGCATCACAGTGACCAATCGTTCAACGTCACCACGGGCTTTCGGTTTCATGTCCTGGATCTCCTTATCGAAATCCCTTACAAGTGCCTCTTTGTTATCACCATTGGTGTCGATGCGCACATCGTTTTGGCCATGGAGGCCATACAGCTGGTTTTTATTCTTTTCCACCACTCGAATACGGAAATTCCCAACGAGGCGCGTCTGTCCCGGTACATCATTACGCCTTCCTTGCATCGGGCCCATCATTCCACGCTGAGAAAGGAACATGACAGTAATTACGGGATTGTCTTTGCGTTCTGGGACCGGATCTTCATGACACGAAATGAAGCGCAGCCTGAACGGATCGGGCTGGACATCATCATTGCGGAAAACTTTATCCAGCTACTCTGTCTGGCCTTGATTACAGAGCGAAACATGAAGCGCATCATGAAGATGATTCCGAATCTTGGCAAAAAATAGCCCTCAGATTCGAACCTGAATAGCCAACTGGAGCAAATGGACCATGGAACTCAAACTCAAGCTGGGACAATCTGATCCGATTGCCGCTGAAAGTGCGGTGGTCGTCGAGCAGAGCAACGAGGACGTTTTCGAATTTATTGCGGATCGTTTCCATGAGAACTATCCGAAATGGATGCTAGATGTGAAGGAACTGGAACCCCTCGACGGGGTGCCCATCAAGCACGGAAGCAAGGTACGACAAGTCAGGATTGAGAACGAGGAAGAAATTACTTCCGTATTCGAAATTACCCACCTTACTCCGACCGATCTCCTCTCCCTGCAGGGGATTGATATGCCCTATCGTCAGACCTATCAAATCGAAGCCATTGGACCTCATCAGTCCACCATTACCTTTCGATTCGAACTCCTGGAAGTTGAACTCTTTATGCGCCCTTTTGTGAAGCTCATTCGCAGCGCTATTGAAGAGGGTGTCGAGAGCACGACACAGACCTTACAAGAACTTTTAAACCACCCAGAAACAGCACCTGCATCATCGGTCGGAGAATAAAACCATGCCTCTAGTTTTAAAAAAGGATTCCGGACTCATTCCTCAGGTCCTGACCGCAATCTTGGATCATTGCGTCAATGGAGTCACGCTTGCTGACCCAGATCAGGAGGATAGCCCGATTGTCTATGCCAACAAGGCATTCGAGCGACTCACAGGTTATACGCAGGAGGATATCATCGGAAAAAACTGCCGGTTCCTCCAGGGAAGCGATAAGGAGCAACCTGAACTCGATAAGCTAAGAGAGGCATTGAAGAGAAAGGAGGGGTGTGAGGTCACTTTAAGAAATTACAAGAAGGATGGGAGCCTGTTTCACAACCATCTTGAAGTCACCCCCCTTCTCGACCACAAGGGCCGTATCCTCTACTACCTCGGAGTGCAATACGACATCACCTATAAGGTCAACGCTGATCAGGAAATCGAGAAGCTGACAAATCTTCTCAATCCCTGATTGCACCCGACCGCTGCATGATCATACGAACTGGCTCTCCCTTTCCTTCATCGAACATTACGGACGAGAAGGTCTGGGAAGCACGGCGTGATGCACTTCGGATCCTTGGATCCGGGCTCATCCTGAGCGCAACCACCAACGTGCTGGCTAAAACCCCCACCCCTCTCAGCGAATCGGTTGCGGAGGCCTCAAACTCCGGTCTTAAAGCTTCGCCGTATCGATCGGTCAGCCATTACAACAACTATTACGAATTTTCTTTTGAAAAAGAAGCACCGGCTGAACTGGCTCAAAAACTGAGTATCAGCCCCTGGCTTCTGGAAATAACAGGAGAAGTTCAGAACCCCTTGAAAC
>CAYFLM010000207.1:0-2069 GCA_964343925.1 uncultured Methylococcus sp. | reverse complement strand
CTCCACAAAGATTCTATTCAGGATTCTATTAAGAACTCCGGTCATGAGTGGTGGAAAGCCCAATCCCTTACCTAATAATGCTACTAGAAGACTCCGTTGTGGAATAAAATCCTACCCCTAGATGAGCCCATTCGAACTGAATAACCTCATCACGAAAACACCTTTTTAAAAAACAGTGATCCGGTATGACTGAAAATCAGAACAACCAGCATCCCACCCAGTCGGTCCCTGATAGGCTTGGAGAAAAAACATCAGACATCAGCGGCCCAAGCTGTTGCTGTTCACCCGAGACACCTTCGGATAGCGCAGCATCAGAGAATAACTGTACGAGCGAACTATCGGGAGGTGTTGATGAGGTCCTTCAAATTAACGATGCGTTTGAAAAAACGTCTCGAGAGATCACTGCTGCGCATGCGGCAAAGTCAATTTTAATCCGGCAACTCACTCATTCCTCCCTGATCCTGATGCTGATCTTCGGGGTTGAGGCTGGATTCGTCTGGATCTGGCCGGATCTCCTCAGGCCCATCAAGGAGGCCTTTGGCTGGTGGATTGCCTACCTCGACATTACGGTGGTTTTTTTAGTCTCGACGGTTCGCTACCTGAGGCTCTACCAATATGCCCATATCAGTTGCATGACGGGGATGATGATCGGCATGTCAGTGGGCATGCAGGTAGGCATGATGATCGGCGCCATTTTTGGCGCAACGGATGGGTTCTTTGTAGGCGCCACGCTAGGCATGTTACTGGGCACCTTCTTTGGCGTCAGCATGTCCTGGTGCTGCGGCACCATGGGCATTACTCAAGGGCTTATGTCTGGTGTCATGGGAGGCACCATGGGCTCCATGATTATTGTCATGATGCCTTCAACAAAAGTGTTGATCTTCATGGCGATCTTCACTTTGCTGAACTTGGCTGTCCTTTTTTCATTCTGCATCATGTTCTATCGAGATGCCGTAATTGGTGAACGCTGTTCGCCCAAGAAGGAACAGAGCTTTTTATCGCTCCTAGGAACAACCACTTTGGTTTTAGGCCTGCTCACCACCATTATGTTGACGTTCCCAAGAGAAACCAGCCCTTTCAGGCTTTTTGAAACCCTGACACAATCGAAATAGTGAGATTTCGGAATTGAAATCAGCGGGATGATTTAGAAGTTCAGACTCAAGTGCCCTTTTAGGCACAAGAGTCTGAAAGCTTTCAAGGCTTTCTATCGACCCCGAATGGCCGATTGTCCACGTGCAATTCGGTTCAACGCCGAAACCAGACGATCCACCTCTTCACAAGTGTTATAGAGCGCTAATGTGGGTCGCACCGTGCTCTCTAGCCCAAAACGTCGAAGTATGGGTTGAGCGCAATGGTGTCCCGTTCGAACGGCGATACCCTCACGATTCAATGCAACCCCCACCTCTTCATTGGTGTAACCCGAAAGCGTAAGCGAGAGCACGCTGGCTTTCTCTTTAGCCGTCCCAATCAGCTTGAGTCCCGGGACACTCAACAACTCCTGGGTGGCGTATCCGAGAAGATCGTGTTCATAGCGGGCGATGTTCTCAATTCCCAGTCTCTGAACATAATCGACCGCTGCTCCGAGCCCGACCGCATCGGCAATATTGCCTGTTCCTGCCTCAAACCGAGTCGGTGCATCATGATAAAGCGTTCGCTCGAAAGTCACGTCCTTGATCATGTTTCCACCACCCTGCCAAGGCGGGAGTTGGTTTAGAAGATCAAGTTTTCCATAGACAACACCGATCCCGGTGGGTCCGAAGACTTTGTGTCCTGAAAACACGAAGAAATCCGCGTCCAGTGCCTTTACGTTGGCTCTTAAATGAGCAACCGACTGGGCTCCGTCTACGACCACTCGGGCCCCATAACGATGGGCGGCCTCAATGATTTCAGGTACCGGTGTGACCGTTCCCAATGCATTTGAAACCTGGGTAATCGCTACCACTTTGGTTCTTTCATTAAGTAGCTTCTGGTATTCGTCCAGAAGGATCTGGCCTGAATCATCTACAGGAATCACGCGAATTCTTGCGCCTACTGATCTTGCCAGCATCTGCCAGGGAACAATATTGGCG
>CAYFLM010000206.1:0-2070 GCA_964343925.1 uncultured Methylococcus sp. | reverse complement strand
CCATACCGACCTGAAACATTAATAAAATAAGGCCAATCTGGCTCATGATCGACATTACCGAGTTATCGGTCGATTTGAATATCCAGTGAAAAGTCTGTGGGGCCAACCAGCCAAACAAGGAGGGCCCGAGCAACAAACCGATGATGATTTCTCCCACAGATCTCGACTGGTTGAGACGAGTAGCGGCAAAACCTGCCATGCGTGCAGAGAAAATAATCACAATGATCTGGATAAGGGTGAAAAAAACCTGATGTTCCAGAGTCGCGGGATTTGTCATGACGCAAAGTTAATGCGGTGGCTTGAAGGCATGAAGCGGCTTTTTAAAAACGCTCCTCACAAGACCCTTAGGGTTTAAACCGCGATGCCATAGGCGATTAGCAACCATGCGAATGATCCAGTAGAGGTCAAGAAGAGGTCTAAAGTAGCTAGGGCGGCGATCTTTCGGATAATAGGTCTTAATGGGGACAAATAAGGCTTTGAACCCGAGATCAGAAGCATCAATCAGAATCTCACTCTCCAATACAAACCCTTTTTCCCATCGGGTTTTGAAGGTGAGCTGTTGAATGAGCGATGCGGGATAAACCCGAAATCCTGATTGGCTATCTGCAAGCGACTGTCCAGAGGTCCAGCCAATCCAGAAGTTGCCGAATTGATTTGAACAATATCGATTCAGGGGAAAAGCCGATCGGTTCCAGAGACGATTACCAATGATGAGCGCATGGGGCTCCTTATGGGAGGCCAGAATCATGGGAGATAGGTCATCGGGATCATGCTGGCCGTCTGCATCCATGGTAACGATTTCAGTAGCCCCCAAAGAAAGCGCAAACTCGAAGCCGGTCCAAAGGCAAAAGGATTTACCTCGATTCTGTGGTTGTTGAATGATTTCAACGGGAAACTTTTTAAGTATGGAGACCGTTTCATCGGTCGATCCATCATCAATGACAATAATATTCGAGACGGTTTGAAGGGCGCCTTCGACTACTTTTTGGATTGTTTTTGCCTCATTAAAGGCAGGGATGATGAGAAACGTTTTCTCAAACATCAAATCATTCCTCCATTCACATGAAAATCCTGCCCGGTAATATAAGACGCCTTATCGGAGCAGAGAAATGACACGAGGTTGGCCACTTCAACGACGGTTCCCGCCCGCTTCATGGGGATTTTGGAGCGAATGAATGATGGGTCAAGCGTGTCTTTGGCCATGCCATCATCAATCAGGCCTGGACTGACCACATTGACCAAAACCCCCCGAGAAGCCAGTTCCTGAGCGAGCGACTTCGTCGCCCCAACCAGCCCAGCTTTGGCGGCTGCATAATTGGCCTGTCCCCGATTTCCTATCAGGCCGGCAATCGATCCAATAGAGACAATACGTCCCCAGCGCGTTCTCATCATGGGCATGAGCAAAGGCTGGGTTACATTGTAGAAGCTTGAGAGTGAAGTATTGATGACGCGTTGCCATTGATCCTGAGACATACCCACCATAGGGGCATCGAGATGAAGCGCTGCGTTGTTGACCAATACCTGAATGGGATCATCTTCAAACGCTGAGAGTGCCTTGAGACAGCTTTGGGCATCTGAAATATCAAAAAAAATGCTCTCGGAAGATCCGCCTGCTTGAATGATGGACTGACGGACCGCTTCGGTCTCTTCTACGCGAGAGTGGCCGTGAACGATGACATGATAGCCGTCCGCGCCCAGTTGCCGGGCGATGGCAGATCCGATGGCGCCACTAGATCCTGTAACAAGTGCTTTCATGACATTAAGTTGTGCTCAGGATTTAAAACTATAGGTTCCAGTACGTCAGCGTGCTGAAAAACACCCAATCGGCCGGACAGTACCGGAAGACCCTCAGAAAAGATTTTAAAGGCATACATCTGACCCGTCAGTTGCTCCCCAACAAGCGTGGCATGAATCTCTAAAAGAGGTAAATCATGAAGCGATCGCCGGTGGAATTGAACCTCACTGACAAGACCTAAAACACAAAGGGGTTTGTTTTGACGCTTGGTAGAAGACTGTAAGGCCCCATGAACCGCTGCAGCCTGTGCGGCATACTCAATTCCTGCAATGGCA
>CAYFLM010000205.1:0-2091 GCA_964343925.1 uncultured Methylococcus sp. | reverse complement strand
AACCACGTCCCCATAACCCAGGACCTCCTCCACTGTACATCGTGTCGATTCGCTCGTTCTCCTTAGCCGTCACATAACCGACGATTTCCACTTCACCTTGTCCCAGCTCCACTTGCCTCCAGCCCTTGGACTCAAACTGGGCATCTAATGCCGCGTTTAAACGTTCCCCCATTAGAGGATTCGTGGTTTTGGGTCTTTGTTTCCATGCATAAGTTCGGTAATGCGTCATATCCAGGTTAGGATCATAGTCCGTATGAACCTCAACCGATGAGCATGCGGAAACCAGGCACGTTAGGAAAAGACATGCAGTCAGTTTGAGCATCATCAAAACCCTCGAAAAATCATATTGGCCCAAGCTTAGGACAAGTAGGGTCAGAATTTCCAGTCGCGGCTCGGTGCATTTTGAAAAGGACAAAGGTAAAGTCTGAGAACAAAAACAGTCTTCCCTAAGGAAGACAAAAAAACCCCCGGGTTAACCGGGGGAAGTCTACTAGGTATAAGCAGAGAGAATGATAGAAAGGTAATCCTTAGTCGCTACTGCTACAGAAAAGTTCCTAGAATCCTTGAGTTCTCCCGAGCTGTAACGTCCTGACCCTTTATTTGTCCCGCTTGAAATCACCTGACTCAGGATCAAGTCTAAAGGTGAAACCCCCTGGTCTTCTCTTGTCTTTTTGAATCACAGGAGAAAGATGCTCAAGTTCCGTCCTATTGTGGGACTCCAGCGTCAACTGACCATGCAACTGCTCGGGTATCTGATGAACCCACTCACCTGCGGCATCAACATGAAAATTATCATCGCTGATCTCAAGCTGATCCAGTAGTAGACCTGTACCCTTGAGGTGTCCCGATAAACGGAGCTCTTTAAATAAGGTTCGATTCGTATGCAGGAAGTCTTCTACTCGACGTGTCTCATGATCACCTGATCGTTCCAAGAGCCCTGAGTCATAACCCTTTAGAATGGCAGACGGGAGATTGAAGTCGTTGATTGCACCTTTGCCCATCCCCAAAAACACCGACCCTTGTAAATGTTTGAATACAGACTTGCCTCTTGGGACTCTGGCGTCGATATCGAGATGATCGATTAACCCTTCAATTCTTGGCGACTGTGACGGTTGGGCAATTTTCAATAGCGGTTGCCAATCGATTCCCTGGGCATGAAGGCGGAGATGGGTTCCATCGACGTCCGACTGGGCCGCTAGCTCCGTTTGTCCAGAAAGACCCATCAACTTAATCTTCGAGTTCCAATAAGCGCTGATAGGGAATAGCGTCCCCTCTGAATCCATGGTGATGCCGACACCATTGAGTTTGAAAGTGCCCCGCTGGTACCACTGCCATGTGTCATCCATCTCCTTCAATTCGATCATGGCCTTGAGTTCAGTCAACGGCCTGAATGCAGGAAGGAGCGTGCCCTCATCCAGATGAATCTGTAACTGGTCGTGTCGTTCGCCTCTTTGTTTCCGGTACTCCAGTCTGATTTTTGCCTTGAACCACATGGGCTGAGAACCATCTCCTGTGAGAATAAATTGCTCTAACTTTATGGGCTTTGATTTGACGGATAGCACAGGCGTATCAAGCGTTCCTGGATCAGAAGCGCTCAGCGCCCGAAATCGACCTTCAAATCTGATTGGCTTAACCTCAATCAAAGGTATTTCGAGAAAAGTGAGTAATTTAGTGGGTACCTTCTTAACGGTATCGCCATGGATTCTGGCCTTGAGTCGCACCGCCTCAAAAGTCACCACCCCTTCACGAATCTTTACCGCGCTATAGACCGTCAGGGGAGAAAGGACATAGTGTTGATGGGCAATTTCATCCTCAAGGATCATCTCACATTCGATCCAGTTCAGCCCTTGAATATTGACGATACCGGGGAGATCCAGCCACTGATTGCTTGTTTCAGCAGTGTTTAGCTGAGTGGGATGCGAATCTGTATTCGGTGAAACCGGAGGGGCCTCCGTTCCTTTGATACGAAGTCCCTGCTGATCTCTGATAAGACTCAGCACGGGGTGTTTCAACCAGATAGAATGAAAACTCAGATAGCCCCCAAACAAGCCCTTCAAATCAGGATAGGCAATGAGGCTGTCAATAACCAGG
>CAYFLM010000204.1:0-2105 GCA_964343925.1 uncultured Methylococcus sp. | reverse complement strand
AGCTGCCTATATCCATAGGCAACATTGGCTCTGGCACTCATCTCAAGGCCCTGCAACTCTTGGACATCAACGGACTTAGCTTGGGTAGCAACATGCATAATCTGCCCGAGGATGAAGCGGTATCCGCCCTAAAAAAGGGGGATATCCGAGCGATGTTGTTGGTGGAACACTATGAGTCCCCCATCGTTCAAGATCTTTTGAGTCAGAAATTCTTGGTGGTAGCCAATTTTATTCGTGCGGAGGCCTATGCCAAGCAACTCAAGTTCATAGAGCTTCTTCATGTTCCAAGAGGGGCGTTCAATCTGGCGAGAGATTATCCTGATAAAGACATCAAGCTACTGAGCACCACGACCAATCTTGTGGTTGATGAAGACCTGCATCCTGCAATTCAAATGCTTTTCATGCAGGCATCCGCTGCCATTGTCGGGAAGGAGTCTTTTTTTGGAAAGGCTGGAGAATTTCCTGCTGTAAAAGATCCTACGATACCCTTGAGTCCTGTAGCCCAGAGGTATTTCGACAAGGGCCCACCGATCCTGAATTATCTTTTACCTTTCTGGCTGGCCGAATTCATTGAACGCGTCGTCATCCTGTTTTTACCTTTTTTTGCTTTCGCCTATCCCTTGCTCAAGTCAATCCCGACCTTCCTCGAAAAAAGGGCAAGAAAGCGCATCCACAGATTCTACGCTCAGCTAAAGCGATTAGAGGCCGAGGTGATTCACGATCGAGGTCTGGAGTGTCTTGAAGCGCAACTCAATGCCCTCGATCAAATTGAAAGTGAGGTGCTCCGGATCAAGGTCCATAAGAAACTGGTTTCGGATTTCTATGCCTTGAGATCGGATATCGATTTTGTTCGAACAGTGTTGACTCGATTGAGTGAAGATCGTCTCTCAGGTGAGTCGGGTAGTCTGCCTGGATAGGCTTATATTTTTAATGGTTATAACAAATAGCAAATTCGTCTTTGATCGACGGAGTGCTGCCCTTAGACTCCTGCTCAGCCCTCCATCAGTCCTCATACCATTGAGATTTTGATTCTAGATGGAGTATTACATGACACCCTGCCAGAGGGGGTCTTTGGCAGTGCTGACCTGTTACGGTTTCTGACGCCCATAGTGGGGGGTTATCGGTGCAGCGACGAGTGACTGCTTAAGGCTCAAAATCTGGCTTGAGGTCTTTTCCGATCGCATACTTGAGATCCATGGAATGAATCTTCAGCAACTTCGCATCGTTCGCGAAACGGTCAGGCAAAACTTCAATTTGACTGAAGTCGCCGAAACACTGTTCACCTCACAGCCCGGGGTGAGTAAGCACATCAAGGACCTTGAGGACGAGCTAGGTGTCGAGTTGTTCATTCGTAAAGGTAAGCGCCTGACCGGCATGACGGAGCCGGGGAAAGAGCTTATTGTCATCGTCGAGCGGCTCTTGCTGGATGCCCAGAACATTAAACAACTCGCCGCACAGTTCACTAATCGAGACGAAGGCAATCTAGTCGTTGCGACCACGCATACGCAGGCGCGCTATGTGCTGCCTAAGATCGTCAAGCAATTTAAAGATGCTTTCCCAAAGGTTCACCTGGTGCTGCATCAGGGAAGTCCGGGTGAGATTGTCTCAATGCTGCAATCCGGAGAGGCCGATATTGGCATCGCGACCGAGGCACTTGAGACAGCCGACCAGATTGTTTCGTTTCCATTTTATGAATGGTATCACTCCGTGATCGTCCCGAAGGCTCATCCTTTGGGGCTCAAGCGTGACCTGAGTCTAAAAGATATTGCCGAATATCCGGTGATTACCTATCACGAAGGGTTCACCGGACGAAGCCAGATTGATAAAGCCTTCTCTAGAGAGAGCATTAACCCGGATATCGTGATGTCCGCGCTGGATGCCGATGTGATCAAAGCCTATGTCGAGCTTGGACTTGGCGTCGGAATTGTGGCTTCCATCGCCATTTCTCAAGTGAAGGATGAGGGACTTCTTCTACTCGATAGTCGCCATCTTTTCCATTCCAATACGGCTCTAATCGGCGTTCGGAGA
Source organism: uncultured Methylococcus sp. (assembly GCA_964343925.1). GTDB lineage: Bacteria > Pseudomonadota > Gammaproteobacteria > Methylococcales > Methylococcaceae > UBA6136. The sequence goes on along the minus strand of CAYFLM010000204.1, from coordinate 77 downwards.
GGCCATTATCTTCGTGGTTTCGCCTATCGTTTCATCGAGTTGTGTTCGGACCAACAGACTGAAAGTCAGATCAAGGC
>CAYFLM010000203.1:0-2116 GCA_964343925.1 uncultured Methylococcus sp. | reverse complement strand
GTGCCAAGCACATCCTCAACGGCGTCGTCGAACAGTTGGTCGCATTCCCAGCCTCCAAGGACCTTGAAGTGGCAGGTTACGCCAGCTTCGAAGGCGTAAAGGGCAAGGAACAACATAACCTCACCCTGTCTCAGAAGCGCTCTGAAGCGGTCGCTCATTACCTCAAGCACAAGGGCGTCAAGAACAAGCTCTTCGCGAAGGGTTATGGCACTCAGTACCCTGTGGCTGACAACGGTACCGAAGCGGGTCGCGAAAAGAACCGTCGTGTTGAACTTCGCTGGATGGGTGACTAATCCATCGGTTCAACTCGAACCCCAACAAACCCGCTTCGGCGGGTTTGTTTTTGCCTCGGGAAACCAAAAGCGCAAAGAAATAGACCAAACTCCTCAAGTCGGCAACGACCTTGCTAAAGCTGTCAGTAAGCACTTCGAGAAAATTAGCGTTAATACTGAGGCCATTGGATGGACTACTTTATGTGGTACAGCAAGCTTGGGGTGTCATTAAGAATCAATTCTGAAAGCCCGTTCTGGACGAAAATCTGGATCCGCTTTCCTCAAGATGCCGACTATCTGGCAAGACTCCACCTAGATCAGCTTGTTGGAGCAACCGTTAAGGTGGGACTCGCTGAAACCTAATACGGTCCAAGTAGGACAGTTGGCATTTTCACTCGAAATTTACCCATAAGTTTTTGGACCCTAGTGATAATTCCTTAAACTGCATGACAAATAAGCCATCGGGGTGTGGTAAACTTTGTTTTGACGCCAATAATCCTATATATCAATGGATTACAGAAAGGGGCTCACAAAAAACATTACTCCCTTGATACACTCATCCAACATTCATTCGCCTTTAATGGCCGAACGGGCAGCCTAGAGTGAAATTCGCTCCCTCCGCAACTCTTTCACTTCTACTACATTTCACATTAGTCGGATGTAGTTCCATTGGCCGTGACTTTGAAATTGAAAATGCCAAAAACGTTGAGAATGGAATGACTAGGGATAAGGTCATCGCCGTCATGGGCAGCGAACCGTGCACTATCGAAGGTGAAAACCGAACGCATATGACTTGGCTTTACTCCAATGCCACCCCCTTTAATCTCAATATGAAACGGGTCAGGTTCAACCTGAACCAAAACGATGTGGTATACGGTATTCCGAAAGAGGGAATCTGGGAGAGCCCGGATCTTGATGACTACTGAAACTTAGCTGCAAAAAGAGCACACCTGCATGAACGACAAACTTTTTATCTGCGCACTCATTTTCGCCTCTCTCGTGGGCTGTGCCAGCACTGGCAATAAGGCAGTGTCCAGAGTTGATCCAGCCTCCCTTAGCAAAGAACACTTCAGAAGTGCCACGAGCTTTAAGGAAGACGCTCAAGGTGCTTACGCCAACTTCAGCACAGAAAACGTAGTGAAAGAGAATGCCGCATCACCAGAGGAATTCCAATCAGACTATCTATTCGCGTCTGTCGATAAAAAACACGGTAATGTGGGGTTTGTCCTAATCCACATGGGCACCAATAAATTCTGGAGAACCAATGCGAATGTCTCAATCGAGACACCTCAAGGCACCTTCACCAAGGTCGCCACCGTAAAGGGAACCAAAAATGAGTGCTCAGGCTCTGACTGCTGGCATCTGGAATCCGTTTCACTGGTGATCCCAGAATCACTGGTTAGGGCGTATGCAAAAAGATACGAAAATAATAGATCCGAGACTTGGAAGTTTAAGGTCTTCCCTTCCTACGAGGGAGAGATCCCAGCTGGTGAGATGGCGGGAATCATGTCTAGGGTAGATGAGTACAGGCAATCCTTGGGACTATCCTCCCCATAAAAACTTATTTCCTCGTTTTGGTGCCCGTCTCAATATTCGAAAGCTCAAGCACCTCCTGAACAAGCGAAAGCAGCTCCTTAGCGGAAGGTCCGTTGGGGAGCACCTCAAATATTGACTGCCCTGAGGCCGCACTCTCTGCAAATATCACTCTCTGGGTAATGGCCGTCTGCGCAATCGCCAGGGGGTAGCCCTTCAGCGCCTCAATCACATCTCTTCCAATAGCCGTCTTAGAGACTTTTCTATTCACCACAAAGAGGCTTTTGAGGTTCTCTTTCATCAAGGAGACT
>CAYFLM010000202.1:0-2117 GCA_964343925.1 uncultured Methylococcus sp. | reverse complement strand
AGGAGCATTTTACTACTATGGAATATCAGGCGAAATCCGAATTCGTGGAAAGTCTATCGACACAGTGCCTGGTGGTAGGGTTCTATCACAAGAGAAAGCTGACTCCCTCTGCCTTGGTGGTGGATGGCAGGATGTCGGGTCTTCTTGAAAAACTGCTAAAGCGTGATGAAGTGGAGGGCAAGATTGGCGATGTTGTGGTGGTTCCTCATACCGCCATGCCTGAAATTGAACGCGTCATTCTTGTCGGGCTCGGAAAGAAGGAAGAATTGAATGATACGGCCTATCGTAAGGCCTTGAATCTGGCTGCCAAAGCCTTGTTTCAGTCCCACTGCAAGGGTGCGGTGAGTTGCTTGCACGAGGCCGAGGTCAAAGATCGTGATGAAGCCTGGAAGGTCGGTCAGTTGGTTGAAAGTGTCGAAAACAGCCGCTATCGATTTACTGAAATGAAAAGTGATGTGCCAGATCAGAAACATAAACTGGCCCGTCTAGATTTTTTATTGGCTGGCAAAGGGCCCCACAAGTCGGTCACGCAGGCGATTGAAACCGCAAAAGCCATCGCGGCAGGTGTGGCTTTGGCAAAAGATTTGGGAAATCTCCCCGGCAATGTCTGTACACCTGTTTATCTCGCAGAGCGGGCCCTGGAGCTTGGGAAACAGCATAAGAAGCTCAAGATCAAGATTTATGATGAAGCCGAAATTGAAGAGATGGGTATGGGGGCGTTTTATTCCGTCTCCAAAGGGAGCAAGGAACCCGCACGGTTCATTGTCATGGAATATTCCGGCGCCTCAGCCAAGACTAAACCCCATGTCCTCATTGGAAAGGGGCTGACCTTTGATGCGGGAGGCATTTCGATAAAGCCTTCTCAGGGCATGGATGAAATGAAGTACGACATGTGCGGAGGTGCCAGCGTGATCGCGGCGCTTGGCACAGTGGCTGAACTTCAATTGCCTCTGAATGTGGTGGGGCTCATTCCAGCCTCTGAGAACCTTCCCTCAGGCTCTGCCAACAAACCCGGTGACATCGTGAAGAGCATGGCGGGTATTACGATTGAAATCCTCAATACGGATGCCGAGGGTCGTCTTATCCTCTGCGATGCTATGGAGTTTGCCAAGCGCTATGAACCACTCAGTGTGATCGATGTGGCCACACTGACCGGTGCCTGTATTGTGGCGCTGGGTCGCCATCCGAGCGGTCTTTGGAGTAATGATGATGAGTTAGCCGCCTCGTTGACCAAAGCCGGGAATGAAGCGTGCGATCGGGTTTGGCGAATGCCTTTGTGGGATGAATATCAAGATCAACTCAAATCTAATTTTGCCGACTTGGCCAACATAGGCGGGCCGGATGCCGGAAGTGTTACGGCCGCTTGCTTCCTGTCACGTTTTGCCAAGGAGTATAAATGGGCGCATATCGACATCGCGGGTACTGCCTGGAAAACAGGGGCTGAAAAAGGTGCTACAGGTCGCCCTGTTCCCTTATTAGTCCGCTATTTGATCAACTTGGCCTCATGACCCGGATTGATTTCTACCTGCTGAGTTCTTCCGAAGCGCACCAAAGGCGTGTCACGGTATGCCGGTTAATCGAGAAGGCTTATAAGCAGGGGCATCAGATCTATCTCAGGACTTCCTGTGAGGAGGAGACGCGGGTCATGGATGACCTTCTGTGGACCTTCAGGCAAGGTAGCTTTGTGCCACACGAGGTGCTGAATCCAGAGCTTACCGCAGAAGCGCCGGTGCTGATCAGCCATGAGGATGATGTGCCGGCGCATCGGGATGTGATGATCAATCTGGGTGATGAAGTACCCAGAGGGCATGATCAGTTTCAGCGTCTGGCTGAGTTGATTGATCAAGACCCTGATACGCGGAATGCTGGCCGAAAACGTTATCGGGCCTATCAGGCTTTAGGGTATGACATTCACACCCATGAGCTCGGCGCGGCGGACTAGCGTCCCCCCAATTTCAACAAACCATATTAGGGTCTCAGGGCCCATAGATCAGGAAAAATGGACAAGACTTACGAACCCGGAGCCATTGAAGAACGTTGGTATCAGACTTGGGAGAGCCAAGGTTATTTTGCGCCCAGCGGTCAGGGTACGCCTTACTGCATCATGATTCCGCCCC
>CAYFLM010000201.1:0-2122 GCA_964343925.1 uncultured Methylococcus sp. | reverse complement strand
ACCTCAGCATCGGCCAGAGACTGACCTGCCCCGAATCCGATGACATTCCTTTTCATCGCACTACCCTCGTCAATCTTAGCCCATCGTCCACTGATGAGCAGTTCACCCTTTCCAGGTTGTGTACCTGGAATAGAAGGTACTGCGATATAACCCGCTTCTTTCAGTTTAGTGACTAGCTCCTCTTGCAGGGCGCCATTCACCTCTTTTACCAACTCATCAATTTTGGTCTTCTCGTTAGCGTCAGAGAGGAGCGAGAGCGGCGTTGAAGAGCCCGTATCAACATTCTTGGCATCCGCGGCAAAAGGCAGTACCAAAACTCTTTCGGGTTTTGCCATATTGGTAACACCCACCTCCTTGACCTTACCCAGCTTGCTCCCGGCACAACCACTCAAGACTAAAAGCACCATAACAGCCAAAGGCAGCCGACAAATAAGACCTGGGGTTTTCATGAAGTCACTCCGTGGGAAAAAATTAGAGGGTGAGAAACCAGCGGGAAAGATACCGCGCTAAATGTTTGTAGACAAATGCTTTCATATAACGCCTTGCTTGTTAATAGCCGAACTCTTCGTGAACGCTCAGAATCGCGGGCCAAAACACCAAATCGATCGCAGTTGTTCTATGCTTTAATGTTAGGGGCAAGCGTACATTTACCATTTCAGCGAGGGCAACTTGGACGTCATAGAAGCTATTCAGACCAGAAGGTCCATCAAAACCTACGATCCCAATCACTCGATAAGCGAAGTGGAGATCAAGCAACTGATTGCTCTGGCAATGCTCTCACCAACGGCATTCAATATTCAACACTGGCGATTCATTGCAGTCACGGACCCCAAGCTGAGAACTGCTATCAGGGCTGTCAGTTGGGATCAAGCCCAAGTGACCGATGCTTCAGTTCTGATTGTTCTGGTTGGCGACCTAAAAGCCTGGAAAAAGGAGCCTGCCCGCTATTGGAGGGATGCCCCCGACCCCGTGAGAAATTATTTGGTTCCTGCCATCGGCGCATACTATGAGGATCACCCCCAGATTGAGCGAGATGAAGTGATGCGCTCATGCGGCATCGCTTCAATGACAATTATGCTGGCTGCCAAGGCTATGGGTTACGATACTTGCCCTATGGACGGTTTTGATTTCGACGCAGTATCGAAAATCCTTAATCTTCCTCAAGACCACATCCCCGCTCTGTTCGTGACCGTGGGAAAAGCTGTAGCGGGCCCTTGGCCGCGAGGCGGCCAACTTCCACTTGAAGAAACCCTAATTTGGAATCGGTTTTAGCAGCCCCTTTGAATCCATCATGAGCACTAGCCAAGATGATCCAGATCTGAGAACAAGGCTGTTCGTTGGGCCGAATGCGAGCTACTACCTTGAAGCCTGGGAAGTGGCTCGCCTAAAGAAATCGCATTCGTGGAACTGGGCATCATTCATTTTTGGGGAAATTTGGCTCTCCTATAGAAAAATGTATTTCCACGTGATCACCATTCAAATGCTCGTGATTGCCGTTGCCGTATTTGTTCAGTTTGTTCTGGCCAAGTCCGTCGGTGAGGCACTTGTCGATGTTGTCGGCTATGTTTTCATCAGGCTATTCATTGCCATCTACTTAGGCGCGTACGGCAATGCTATATACGGTGAATTCGTAAGACAAAACATTACCTTTAATATCGATTTGGTAGGGGCGGAGTATGCAAATCGAGTGATTCGGAACAGTGGGGGGATTTCAAATGCTGCTGCATTTCTAACCTTAATCGTTCTGGTCTTCGAACTGGCCCTATCCGCAAAAAACCTCTGATAACGCGTGTTAGGAGTCGTACTTGATGTATTTGAACCTTGGGTCATTTGGCGTTCCCTCCAACACCCCACCGGTCTCATCTGAAGCCCGCCAGGAAATCACTTCTTCAATCTTTTTTGCTAATAGAAAGTCCCGCTCCGTGACACCTTTGGCGGAGTGCGTCATCAACTTCACTATGACGAAAGCGTAGGAAACCGTTAAGTCTGGATGGTGCCAAGCTGCTTCCGCTAGATGCCCAATGGTGTTTACAACGAGCATGGAAGATTTCCAACCACTGGTTTTGTACTTTCGCCTAATCCAACCATTTTCGTAAAACCAAAGCGGAAGATCTCGCCTCAA
>CAYFLM010000200.1:0-2154 GCA_964343925.1 uncultured Methylococcus sp. | reverse complement strand
AGCCGTTTCCGGACCTGATCCGATCCCGTTATCACTGAGCACGAGGTGGATACGCCCTTGGTGATGCTGAATCAGGACGGTAAATTGGCTGGCATTCGAGTGCCGCAGCATGTTCGTAAAGGCTTCCTGAACAATCCGATAGATCACGAGGGCTTGTTGACCCCGGATGGCTTGAAGTTGGGGATCGAGTGCGATCAGCACCTTTCGGGCATCATCCCGCTCAGCCCAGGGTTGAATCATTTCCTGAATGGCGGCTTCAAGACCGAGATCTTCCAGCACCATGGGACGAAGACGCCTTAATAACTGGCGAAGGACTGAAAAAAGACGCTGGGTAATCCCGAAGATCTCCTGACTAATGGCCGTTCGATCCGAGGATTCAGACCCCAAGGAAGAACTTAGCATGCGAATCGCTGTGAGGTTTTGACCGAATTCGTCATGGAGTTCACGCGCGATCCACTCGCGCTCTTCTTCCTGAATATCCAATTGGTGTCGCGAAAGCCTTCGGATCTCACCCTGGCTCTTCTCAAGACTTTGTGCCAGTCGATTGATCCCTTCGGCAAGACGATTCAGCTCAGGTAACTTTAAAACCGGAAGCCTTGCAGAATAATCACCGGTCTCGATGTGCTTGAGACCTTCCACAAGCACACCCACTGGACGAAGGGAACGCATCACCAGCACATGGATGAGGACATAGATCAGCGCGAACAAGAGGGTCAGGAGCTCCATGAGTGAACGTGTTTCACCCCAGGCTTCATACAACTCGTCTTCCTGAAAGGATTCGAGCAAGATCCTCACCTCTCGCTCAGGTCCAAGAAGCACAGAGCGCTCCATGCGCATCGGGGCACCCCGTACCGCCCAGCGAAACCAGCGAGGGACATCGGGGTGAGCAAAAGGTTGGGGTTTCGATTCGATTAATCCGGTGATGGGTCCGGTATCAATCGTGATCTTGAGGTGACGAAGATGTTCGATCTGCCGTATGGAGTCCATCCAGTTACGGGTGGAGGCCTCATCTTGATGAATTTTGATGGCGGCATCAATGAGGCTGGAGGCTAGACGCAAACTGGCCTCAGATTCCTCACGAATGGAGGATCGCGCGTCCTGAATCTGAATAAGCAGACCCAGAAGGAGCGCCAGTACGGCACTCAATGCGGTCGCCCATTTGAGACGAGCGGCAAGACTTAAGCGATGGAGGCTAAACACGATTGGGGTCAAACCTTAAGCGCTTTCAGCAGGATCATCAGGGACCAATGGCCACACCCCATGGCTCACGTCCGACCGGGACACTGCGTTCTACCTTTCGCGTCTTGAGATTGACGATCGAAAGGTCATTACTGATCCCATTGGCACCATAGAGGTAAGCCCCATCTTTGGAAAAGGCAAGATTCCACATCCTCTGGCCCACCAGCCAATAATCCTCAACCTTGAAGGTTTGAGCATTAATGACGGCAATCCGATTGGAAGGTCCGAGGGCGACATACGCCCACTGACGTGTTGCATCAACCCGAATACCTACAGGTTGAAGCTTATCGACCGTAACGCCCGGGATAGCGAATCTAATGGTTCCGAGTAACTGGCGGGTTTTGACATCCAGCACGCTGACGGTTCCAGCAATCTCGGAACTCACCCACAGCTGAGACCCATCCTGAGTGAACGTGCAGGCTCTGGGTCTTGGATCGACCAACGTGTTATCTGCGATCTCCAGTGTTTTAGCCTGAATCCAATGGGCCATATTCGTCGTTTCACTGGTACTGACCACCCATTCACCATCGGGGCTGACACAGATACCTTCAGGTTCGACACCGACAGCAATGGCTTTGATGACCTTCTGCTTTGCGATATCGACCACTGTGACCTTTCCATCATCCTCATTGGAGATGTAGAGCGTCTTATCATCGGGTGAGAGTGCAAAGGTTTCAGGGTCATGACCTGAGGGGAGTTTAGCCACGAGCTTTCGCGTCGCAAGGTCATACTGCTTGATGGTGTGCTCATCACTCACGGCCACAAAAAGTGACTTTTCGTCATGGGACACCTGAATCCCACGAGGTCTTTTCCCGACTTTCATCGTCGTGATGAGTTTTCCATCAGGAACGCTCATCAATGCAACGGCATTATCACTTTCGAGGGAAACATAAGCGGTTTCGGCAAGCGCCGTGT
>CAYFLM010000199.1:0-2179 GCA_964343925.1 uncultured Methylococcus sp. | reverse complement strand
AAAGATTTTGACCTTGCGGGATTTTGTGTCGGTGTCGTTGAAAAAGATGACATCCTCGATGGTCGTTCGGTGAGCGTTGGAGATGCCCTCATCGGGATGGCTTCATCCGGTCCTCACTCCAACGGTTATTCCCTTATCCGTAAAATTATCGAGCGGGTCCAAGAGCAATCTGGGACAAAAGCGGTAGAGGAGCGGCTGGATGCCCTCATGGAGCCCACCCGAATTTATGTCAAAACGCTTCTGGCACTCAGGAAGGTCGTCAATATCCATGCGCTGGCGCACATTACGGGGGGGGGTATTACAGAGAATCTTCCCCGCGTACTTCCGGAGGGCACTTTGGCGCGTGTTGATCTTTCTGCATGGACACGTCCTTCCATTTTTAACTGGCTCAAGGAAGAGGGCCAGGTTGGGGTGAGTGAGATGCTCAAGACCTTTAACTGCGGGGTTGGCATGATGGTCGTGGTCTCTCAGGAAGAAGCGCCTCGGGCACTCGAATTTTTGAATCAGTCTGGTGAAACCGCTTTCCTTATGGGAGTGATCGAGTCTGGATCGGGTCGTCCAGAAGTCCAATACGAACATGAATGGTGAAAAACGCTATGTCGCAACCTGAATTGAGTGTCGTTGTTCCCGTCCATAATGAGCAGGACAACCTGAGGCCCCTGATTGAAGAAATCGTGGCGGCGGTTGGGCCAGTGATTGCCTTCGAAATAATCTACGTTGATGATGGGAGTCAGGATGGTACGCTCAAAGCCTTGGAGGCCTTGAAATCTTCATTTCCCCAGTTGCGCGTCTTGAAGCATCTCAATTGTTGTGGCCAAAGTACGGCGGTAAGGACCGGCGTCAAGGCGGCAAAAGGACGTCTCATTGCGACCCTCGATGGTGACGGACAAAATGATCCGGCGAACATCCCCGCCATGTTGGAGGCGCTTCGAGGAATCGATACGGAAGGAAAGGGCGCGCTTGTCGCGGGCTATCGGAAAAAACGCAAGGATACGGGCTGGCGGAAATTTTCGTCCAGAGTGGCCAACAACATCCGTGCATCCTTACTTAGGGATGCCACACCTGATACGGGTTGCGGACTCAAAGTCTTTACGCGAGATCTCTTTCTTGAAATGCCCTACTTTGATCACATGCATCGGTTCTTGCCTGCACTGGCTCAGCGGGCGGGTGCGAGGATCGTATCGGTTGAGGTGAATCATCGACCGAGGACTCAAGGGGTATCCAAATATGGCACCTGGCAGCGACTCTGGGTGGGCATCTGGGACATCATGGGTGTCATGTGGCTTCAAAGACGGGCCCATATTGCAAGAATCGAGGAGCTCTGAGTCAGAGGATTGAATGGGCTGGATGGCCTATACTCTCGCGAACGTCTCAAACCTTCTGGAGGTTTTCGATGCCTAAGCGATGCTGCTATCTGAACCCCGGCTTTCTGTTGGGAAGCCTTCTTTTGGCGCTGCCCTTATCCCTAGCATGGGGAGAGTCCGCCCCCTCGGTTGAAATGCTCTCTCAGGGCGATCTGGACCTCTCGGGTAATCAGGTTCAGGTCAAAGTCACTCGAGTGAATCTTCCTAAAGGATATAAATCCCTGCCGCATGACACCGAGGCTTCCGGACCTCGCTATGTGCACAAGGGACGCGTGCGTCTGGAATCAAACGGTACGATGAGTGAATATGGACCGGGACAGGTGTTCTGGGAAGGGGGCAGCGTGATACTGGAGAATATTAGTGAAGGTGAAGTCGAATTAATCAGCTTCGGTGTTCTACCGAAGAACGTCAAGCCGGTACGAAACAAGAAATAGGGAGTACGTCATGAGAACGGCCAAGAAAGGAATGTGGATGGGGATTGCGCTGTGTGGCGCTTTGTCGGTTCAAGCTGAGGAATCCTCTAATCAGGAATGGCAACCCTCAACGCTGAGTGATGCAGCGATACAGAAGGTGCATGGGGCGCTGGAGGGCTATCAGCGTTGTCTCAATCAGGAAACCCAGAAGCATCTCAAGGATCAGGAGGATTCCCGCAAAGTGACGGATCTGATTCTGGGTCTTTGTGAAGAGCCTTTAACAGCCATTAAAAAGACGTTTGATGATGAAAAAGTCCCCGCCGGAGCCTCTGATCGCTACATCCGTGGCAAACGTTCTAGGGCGGCTCAACAGATTGTTCGTGTCGTGATGGCTGAAGAGGC
>CAYFLM010000198.1:0-2189 GCA_964343925.1 uncultured Methylococcus sp. | reverse complement strand
GCGCCCTTAACTCAAGATAACGGACACCTCGCTTACGCAGCGCAATCGTCGGACGTTCACCGGACAGGGCCACCTGTTTAGGCCTTATCACGCTGTAGTACTCGTTCTCAATCTGTAGGATGTTGGTGCTAAGCTGTCGATATTCACCGTCTACGACAAGGCCAAGACCTTCATAGGGTGCGTAGGGCTGGTTCATCGCAGATTCAAGATCCCTCACATAATCACCCAAGTCGTTGAGAGAGATATCCAGACTGGTTTGATTGTCATTCCGGTAACCGATATCGCTCATTCTGAGAGAGGTGGCATACGGCTTATAGTAGGTATCCTTATCAAACTCAGGATAGCTCGTACCCAGACTCTCTCTCCCCGTAAAGAATGATTTCCCAATAGCGGGCGAATTACCAAAAAGATAGATCAGAATCCAGCCATGTCGATGGATGTTACGGATGACCTCGAAATAGCTTTCAGAGATAAAGCGGGGGAGGGGATCCTCTATTTTTCTCAACTCTTTGAATACCGGCCAGAGTTGTTCATTGACCGAATAATTGAAGTGCACACCTGCAATCGATTGCATGGTTCGACCATAGCGGTAGGCCAAACCCTTACGATAGATATGCTTCATCTGACCAATATTGGAAGTACCATATTGGGCGATGGGTATGCTTTCATCACCTGAGAGGCCGATAGGCATGGAAGAAGCCAGAAGGACTTCCTGATCCAGATGCTCATGCACAAAACGATGCAGATCATTCAGGAACCCAAGGGTCTCCTCAGCTTCCCCACAAGGCGGCGTGATCAATTCAATCAGCGCTTCTGAATAGTCTGTTGTGATCCATGGATGCGTCAGTGCGGATCCGAATCGGCTCGGGTGAGGCGTCTGAGCAATACGGCCGTCCATAGAAAGTCGAAGGCTTTCCTTTTCGATTCCGGTCAGCCCGTCGCCGAGAAGCGCCTCTTGTCCCGCATCGATCAGCGCATGCAGTTTGGTGTTGAACACACTCTTCAAAACAGATCCTTGGGTCACATGGTTTTTAATGATGCCGGGCAGTATGGCCTTCGGCTTGTAGGAACACTGGCGTCGACTTTGTGATCTACCAGCTAAATAGAACCCACTTATTGATATTCATTCCAGATTGCAGATAGCTCTGCCTAACGTCCATGTTGCCATCCCCATCCTTGTCCGTCATGTAATAGGAAGGACCTATGGCGGGTGTAATTTTGAGCATGTAGACATGGTTGTTGATGCGGTATTCCTCGATACTTTCGTTACCACGACGAATAATGGTGACGTCCGGTTCCATCGGCTCACCACTTTTGACCTGCGCAGGGAGTTCCGGCTGATCCGGATCCATGACGACCTGAGCATCAGATGAGCTACCCTCCTCGGCGTACACCAAGGTGTTGGCAAACAAAAGGGCTATCAACAAAAAGCGGGTCATGAAATCGCTCATATGCGGGTCTGGATCCTTATGATATTACAAAGTGGCCGCAATCATGCAGTGTTAATGATCGAGTCGAAACAGATGGATGCCGAGTCACCAGCACTTGAGATGACAAGTGGATCTCTGGCCCATCATAATCTAGGACCATGAAAGACGAACAATTACTCCGCTACAGTCGACAAATCCTTTTGCCGCAGATCGATATTGAAGGGCAGGAGGCCTTGTTAAGCTCGACAGTCCTGATCGTTGGTTTGGGAGGGCTAGGATCACCGGCTGCGCTCTATCTTGCTAGCGCAGGCGTTGGCACCCTGATACTGAATGATTTTGATGTCGTAGATCTTTCCAACTTGCAAAGACAGATCGTGCATCAGCAATCGGCCATTGGCACCCCGAAAGCCGATTCCGCGGCTAGAACGCTCTCGACGCTCAATTCAGATACGCGCCTCATAGCTCTACACCAAAAATTGGATGAGGCCTCTCTTTCGCGCTTACTGGATACCGTAGATGTCGTTCTGGACTGCAGCGACAACTTTGATACACGATTTTTACTCAATGCAGCCTGCTATCAGTCAGGCATACCCCTCATATCGGGTGCAGCCATTCGGTTCGAGGGACAAATCACTGTTTTTGATTTTCGTGACGCAACTAGCCCTTGTTATAACTGTATCTATGAACAAAACAGTGAGGTCGGGGAAGCCTGCTCTCAAAACGGGGTGGTCGCGCCACTACCGGGGATCATTGGGACCA
>CAYFLM010000197.1:0-2192 GCA_964343925.1 uncultured Methylococcus sp. | reverse complement strand
CAGACAAAATGCTTTCCGGCATTTTGGGCCTGCTGCATCCCCTCGATCACGTAAGGTGATCCAATGCGAGTTTTATCCTCAAGCACCTCAGCAAGATCAGAAACATCTATCGCATCATTACAACTGATCGGAACCACAACGGCATCGGGTTGAAGACTCATCGCCGTGACCATGCCCACCAGATCGCCGCCAAAGAAACGCCCCTGTCCAGTCTCTGAATCAACTGCCAAAATCAAGGGTCGGTCACTATCGCCATCGGTTGATACCAATGCATCAATAGAACCGTGCACTGCTATCGCCTCATCGATAAGCTGTTGCATGGTGACCAGCCGATCCGAATCGACATTTTCTGTATCGATCGGAACAAATTGATCACTTCTGCCTGCCGGAATCACCTTGGCCCCAAGCTCAGTCAGCAACTCAACCAAAAGGTCACGCCCAACTGCTGAATGCTGATAAACCAGGACCTTAAGGCCTTGTAGGGCAGTAGGTCCCAAAAAGTCGAGATAGCGTTGGACATAGAAAGCCTTTGCGCACATGTCCTCGGGTGGCAGCGCCCTCGACCCCTCCTTGAAAGCACCTTTAGCATTGAAAGGACTGATATCGTAGGAAACCCCATACACTTCCTGCCTGACCGCTTCAACCCAACGATGGATCGGGGGTTCGTGAGATTTGAGGAGCTCCCCTTTCGAAGTGTTGGTTTTATATCCGTTACGGTCAAAGGGAATATGACTTCCTGTGACCATCATGCTCCCCTTACCTTGAGAAAGCGCATACGCCGTTAAGGCAGGCGTAGGAATCTTACCCAGATAGACAGGCGTCATCCCTGCGGATTGAATGGCAGACTCAATCGCTTGAGCCAGTTCACCCCTACCCTCCGCATCCCGCGTTGTGGAACTGGGCCTTAAATCCGCTGCATAAAACAAAATATCGCCCACCCGAATTCCGCCCTCAGTTTCAGAGAGCGTCTGTAAATAGCGGAGTTCAGCCAGGGCATTGATGAATATTTCAAGCTGGGTGAGATCCACTAACCGTCCTCTCCGGCCACTGGTTCCGAAGGCAAGAGGAACGATGGGGTGGTCAAGTTCTTCGCCCAAAGAACGCCCATGATGGCGTGCACTCATAACCGTTTGGCCTCCTGAGTCATTTTTGGAACATCGGAAACGAGCTTGTTTACGAGCGCATTGAGACAATGATCCGCCTCACTCTGAAGTTGCTGCTGACTCTCGGGATCCATGGGCCCATGCCCCTCCAAAAGCCCCCCGCACTTTGCCTCATAAATACCGACGTGACCTTTTGGCCAATGAACGATCAGTTGATAGCGATGTTCAATGAATGCGCCCTCGTAGGCTTCCGGATGATCCGCATCGTCAAGCGCTCGAAGCCCACGGCGATCCAACTCCGTATCAAAAATCGTTACACGGGCATCCAGAAAATCTTCGCGCGCTCTTTTGGAATCCAATTCCACTGCTCTAAAGAGATGCGTGCTCTCGATTTTAGTCTTCAATTCATTCAGCAACGCTCCCGAGTAAGGCCTGTTCATGGAGATATCGGTGAGTGCTAAACCATAGGGGATGGGTGCTTTTGAGGGGACATTTTTGACGAATTGATCGCCACCAATTTCCTCAAATTCGGTGCGGTAATGACTTGAACAAGCCCCTGCCCCCAATAGGACTAAGAACAAAACACACCAGGTTTGATACTGTTTCAAAAACTCCGCTCCGCCATAAGAAATCCTCGCGTCCAGGTAGGTTCGCGCCCTTGAATGCGCTGCTTTGCCCTCACTTGATCGGAACGCAAACCCAAGCCATCATCGTCAAAAAGGAAGGTGTGAATAAAAACACCATGAGCACATTGGTTGGGACTGGATAAAGCCCCACCAAACTGACGCTTGACCCTTTCCCACGACGTCGAACATGCCCCGGAAACCCGATCCGCCAAGCCCGAGAGAGAGGTTTCGGCCAAATGCCAAACTTTTAAGGCCCCCTCAATGGCCCCAATTGGACTGCCATTGCCGATGGCAAGAAATGAAGTCGAACGGCCCTCGGATGCTTTTAGCGCTTGAAGCGGGAATTCCTTGAGCACCTGTCGATAGAGGGCACTACAGAGACTGAGATTGAATTGCCCCGTGACCTCCTTGGGGAGATCGGTAGCCAAGGGCTCACGATCTAAACCTGAGGGGAAACAGGCAT
>CAYFLM010000196.1:0-2241 GCA_964343925.1 uncultured Methylococcus sp. | reverse complement strand
TTTTTACGCTAGCCGCGCTGCTGTATGCAGGAATCCTTCTGTTGTTGCCCTTAGATCTTATGTTTCAGGTCACGCGCCTCTTTAGTGCATTAGGATTACCCACGTTGATGGCTGCATCTATCGGTGTGGGCGTTTTGGCTTACGTAGGGCTTGCGGTATCTAAGATGCCTCAGTTCCTTGAACTGATCACAGATATTGGACGGCAACTGGTGGCGTTCGGCCATGATCAGATCAAGCGCTGTGACGCATTGATTGAGCAAGCTTCGGGCACGGGTGCCTGATTCCTCCGGTTTTGGGGGAACCCCGTTCCTGATTGGATTTATAAAAGCCCCGCAATGCGGGGCTTTTGCTTTCTGGGAAGGTTGAATCAAGATGAGCGAATTTGAGCGAACGGCATTGTTGGAGCAATGGCGACAGAAGGTTTTTGGATTTGAGACCGAGGTTAAACGCGTCGTTGTTGGAATGGACGCTAAAGTTCGGAAAATGTCGATCGCGATTATGGCCCGTGGGCATGTCATGCTTGAAGGGGATGTCGGGGTAGGCAAGACGACCTTGCTCAGGGCTGTAGCGCGTGGCCTAGGTGGATCCTACGAGCGTATCGAGGGCACTATTGACCTCATGCCCAATGATTTGATCTATCACACCTATATCAATGACAGTGGCCAACCCAGAGTGGATCCAGGGCCCATACTCAAGCATGGAGAACAGCTCTCAGTCTTCTTTTTTAATGAGGTCAATCGCGCTCGCCCGCAGGTTCATTCTCTTTTGCTCAGGATTATGGCTGAGCGCAGCCTTACAGCCTTCAATCGTGAATATCACTTTCCATATCTGCAGGTCTTTGCTGATCGAAACAGGGTTGAGCGTGAGGAGACCTTTGAGATTCCCTCTGCGGCTCGCGATCGTTTTCTGATGGAACTGCATATTGAAGCGCCAAAAGATCCCATATTATTGGATCAGCTGATGTTCGATTCGAGGTTCCATGACGTGGATCGGCTTTTGGATGGCATTCAACCCGGAATTCTTCCCTATCGAGAGATTGCCGATATCGCACCCGCGATTCAGGCGGGTGTGGATGCGACGGATGCGCTCAGACAATACGCGCTTAACTTATGGGAGGCGACCCGGAATCCCTCGGCATTCGGAATACAATTGAGCGATACCGATATGAATCGGCTCATTCTTGCAGGTGCGAGTCCCAGAGGAATGAGCATGCTGCTTAGGGCCGCCAGGGTCCATGCCTGGTTGGAGTCCAGAAACAGACTCATCCCGGAGGACATTCAGGCCGTGTTCCATGAGTGTGTGGCTCATCGTATATTCCTTCAGCCTGTCTATGAAATGCGTCGTGATCAACTGATCCCAGAACTGTTGGACAGTATTTTGAGCAAGGTGCCTGCTCCTTGATGGAGGAATTCTTCTACCGTGTTTCTTGGCGAGCGTCTGGTGCTCATCCCGGTGGACATGCCAGTCGCCAACAAGGGGGCGGGTTTGAGTTTGCCGGGCATGGGACCTTTCTTTCTAATCCGAGCCCTAGGGATATTGACCTCAGGGCAAGCTTTAGAGACCCTCTAGGACAACTCTACGTTAGAAACTACCGACAGAAGAGCAGTATTCCGCTGGTCGTGCTCGCCGATCTTTCGGCCTCTATGAGCTTCAATGGCGTTCAAGACAAGCGCAAAATTTTGGTGCGTCTTGCTGCCAGCGCTGCTTGGTCTGCCTCACGGCAGGGCGATCCGTTCGGATTTGTTGCTTGTGACGATGGGTTTAGGTCTGATCTTCATTTGCCCGTTCGATTCCATAAAAGTGGCGCGACCGAGCTCTACGAGCGTCTGCTTCATGAGCCCTTTCGTCCATCTGGCGCGACGGGCTTGCTGAATGCCATAGAACACTTGCCTCGGCGTAAGTCACTGCTACTTCTGGTGTCGGACTTTCACTATCCGCTAGAGACGGTTCGAGCCCTGCTGGATACCTTGGCGCTTCATGACGTTGTACCCATTGTGCTTTGGGATGAGGCTGAAATGCAGCGCCTTCCCAGGAGGGGGCTGATGCTCTTTCGGGATCCAGAGACAGGGAAGATGCGAAGGTTTTTAATGCGTCCGAAGCTGAATAAAGCGATCAGCCAGTATTACAGCGATCGACGAGACGCGTTGACGCTGATGTGTCGGAATGCTGGGCGCCGTCCACTTTTCTGTGGACCTGGCTTCAGTATGGATGAATTAACGCGGTATTTTTTCGAGTGATGGA
>CAYFLM010000195.1:0-2245 GCA_964343925.1 uncultured Methylococcus sp. | reverse complement strand
GTCTCTGGACCAACTGGTAAGTCCATCCACCGGGAGCAGCCCCCAAATCGATGGCGCGCATCCCGGGCATGAGAAGCCTATCCGGATCCAACACGAAATAACCAAAAGCTTCATCTAGCTTTAACGTGGATCGACTGGGCGCCCCAGGAGGAAAACGTAATCTAGGAATCCCCATACACCAAGGCGATGCATTGCCAGAAAAAGAATATCCCCAGTAAAGGCTGGTCCCATCAAGAAAAAACAGGTGTAGTCGTGCTGAGTCGCGGCGCCCTGACTTAAGCATCCCTGAGGATTGAAGTGCCGTTTTCAAAGGCCTTTCAAATTTCTTGATGAAACCAGAAAGCGATTTAGCGGCATTGGTATCAGCCGTTTCAAGATAAACATCTGAAAACCTGAGTCCAGACCGTTGGATTGATTCCAGTATCGCCCCAACCCGATCCTTCAAAGGAAGGCTCTGCAAGAAATCCCCGACAAAAATCATTTGCCGAGCGAAAACCAGATCTCTGAATCGGAGCCTTTTAATTGCCTCAAAAATATCCTCGCGCTCGGTGGGATAGAACAGCAGGTAAGCTTGGTCAGGCTGAGCTTTGACATATCCTTGCACCTCCAGCGTGAGCATGCGCTGAGTGATCTCCTGCGCGCACTCTTTCTCAAACCCTGAGCGACAATAAAGGAGAACTCCCTTAGGACCGAATGAATCTGCTGCGCGCATGAATGTCCCTTCCGTTATGTCGGCGATGAACCAATTTGTGCATGAGGCAGCAATTCGACTTGAACCCAACTACCCGCAGCCTGAGGTGCCATGTGAGGTGGAACCACAATCAGAACGTTCGCCTTCGTGATAGAGGTCATCTGATGACTACCCTGCAGAGACAGCGGCTCAACCCTAAGCTCCCCATCACGATGATAGGCGATCCCTCTCAGAAAAATCTTGCGCTCGGCACTTCCGGGGATCTTACCCTGAAGTAGGGCCCTTAATTTGAGTGGCTCAAAGGCCATTCGTCCTGAGAGCTTCATGAGTCCAGGTCGGACCAATTGGAGAAAGGTCAGCACCATGGAAACAGGATTTCCGGGTAGCCCCATGAAATGGGCTTTCCCTAAACGGCCAAAGAGGAAGGGTTTGCCAGGCTTCATGGCCACCTTCCAAAAATGCAATTGCCCGGCATCACTCAGCATACTGGATACAAAATCCGCATCACCCACCGAGGCCCCACCAGAGGTCAAAATCACATCAGCCACTTCGGCGGCCTCTATAAGACACGCGCGAATTTTGGAAGGATCATCGGGGATGGCACCAAGATCAATGGGTTCCATTCCAGCCTCGATGAGAAGCGCTTTGAGGGTCAATCGGTTGGAGTCATAAATTTGCCCTCTTGCCAGTGGATGCCCCTCATCGCAGAGCTCATCTCCAGTGGAGGCAAAAGCCACCTTGGGTTTAGCGTAAACCCGAACATGGCCAAGTCCTGAAGAGGCTATAAGCCCAAGCTGTCCAGCACCCAAGAATGTGCCCTTGCACAACAGCAAGTCACCCTTGACCAGTTCCTCGCCCTCAAACCTAATATTTTCAGCACGGCTCACACCGCGTAGCAAACGGATAAAACCCTCAGCATCCGCCAAAGGCCCAGTATTTTCCTGAATGACAACCACCCGAGACCCATTGGGAATTTGAGCGCCGGTAAATATGCGGACACACTCACCGGGACCTATCTCCCCCAAATAGGGCTTTCCGGCATACGCCACACCAACGACTTTGAAAACGTCCCCTTCCAACGCCTTTTCGGCAAACAAGGCATACCCATCCATCGCGGAATTATCAAAAAGGGGGAAATTGATAGGACTAAACAGCGGGTTGGCCAAAATACGGCCCAGCGCGTCCCCGGTCGGGATCTCCTCGGTTTTTTCAATCGTAGAGATTTGCGCTTTGATCGCTTCAACAGCCACCTCAAGCGGCATGAGACCCGACGTGCGATCACAGAAAGAGGGATTTTCTAACATGATGGGAAAAAATGCTGCACGACAAAATCTGCAACGACTTCGGGATCATTAATTGGCAGTTCAATCAGCCCAGACTGGAGTGAGGTGTCAGTCACCACGGCCAAGAGTGTGTCGTCTTCGGGCTGAGTCCAGGTTTTGCAATGTTCAGCGCGATGCACCAATAGCCTGGGGTAAGGGCTGGCTTTAAACCCCTCAACAAGAATCAAATCGCAATCAAATCCATCAAACCTCTCCAAGCAAGCCGAGAGGC
>CAYFLM010000194.1:0-2250 GCA_964343925.1 uncultured Methylococcus sp. | reverse complement strand
CGGCTTTCACAAAGCCGCATGGATCAGATTGATCTCCCATTTGTCCTGAAGTTGACGGAATGGCTAGATCAGGAATTAGGCCAGTTGATGGGCTTGATGACCTTTGTCGTCATTGAACCGGGTGCACGCCGACCGCACCGTTTGGATCAACGTGAAGTGGTCGAATTGACCTTGGCAATCGTGCAGGACCTCTTCAAAGCCTTGAACTCAAGAACGCGATATCACTTTTATTCACGATTGAGAAAGGTCTTATCACCGGTCTTCAATGACATTCATGCCCTCAAAAGGGCGCAAGGATATGATCTTCATCAAATCGGTCGGTTTATGCGGGGAGAAATCGAGCCCCCTGAACTCACCTCGCAAAAACCTTTGAATACGCTGATTCACCGTATGAGATCTATCCTCGACGAGGATGGACACGCCAAGGAATCAATAGAATCCATGATGTCATTGATGGATCTCGAGCGAAAGATTCAGAGCAGCATACGAGAACTATTGCTACTCGTTCAGAATCAAGCTGAAGCCTACCACCCGTCGAGTAAGATCTTGGACACGACTAGAGTTGCTTGATGTCCAGTACGAAACGATAGCGGACATCCGATTTCAGCATACGCTCATAGGCTTCATTGATCAGGCCAGGATCAATCAATTCAATCTCAGAAACGATACCGTGCGCTGCACAGAAATCTAGCATTTCCTGGGTCTCCGCAATGCCACCGATAAGCGATCCCGCGATGGCACGACGCTTGAAAATGAGATTGAAAGCTTCAGGTGATGGATGGGGGGTATCGGGGGCACCCACCAGGACCAGTGTTCCTTCCCGAGCCAGAAGGTTGAGATAGGTGTCGAGGACGTGAGGTGCTGAAACCGTATCGATAATAAGATCAAGCGAATTGGCCAGCGCACCCATCGCGGCTTCATCGGAGGACAAGACCACTTGATGAGCGCCAAGGGCCCTTCCATCATCCAGTTTTCCGTTGGAACGGGTAAAGAGGGTCACGTTTGCACCCATGGCTCGGGCCAACTTGACGGCCATGTGGCCAAGCCCCCCGAGGCCTACCACACCTACCCGAGTACCCTGGCCTACCTTCCAATGCTTAAGCGGTGAATAGGTGGTGATGCCTGCGCAGAGGAGGGGGGCTACCGCCGCCATTTGATCGGGGGCATGCTTGATATGAAGCACGAAAGCATCCTTGACCACGATCTGCTTGGAGTAGCCACCAAAAGTATTGGGGCCTCCAAATACGGGTCCGTTGTAAGTTCCGGTAAAGCCGGCTTCACAATATTGCTCCAAACCGTCGTGACAGGATCCGCATTGACCGCAACTATCCACCATGCAACCGACGCCGACCCATTGATCGGGTTTGAAACGTGTCACCGCAGCACCCACTGCGCGGACTCGTCCGATGATTTCATGACCGGGCACACAAGGATATTGAGTCATTTTCCATTCGTTTCTTGCCGTATGAAGGTCGGAATGGCAAACGCCGCAGTAGGCGATATCGATCACCACATCGTCTGCATTTGGAGGTCGTCGCTCAATGGATAGGGACGCCAGTCGATCCATAGGACTTGAGGTGCCGATGGCTTTCACAAGGTGGGTCATGCGGGTGCTCCAAAGAAAGGATAGTCGGTATAGCCTTCTTCTCCACCCCCATAGAGCTTGTCGTATTGAACCTCATTGAGCGGGAGGTTTTCGCTGAGTCGTTTTACAAGATCGGGGTTGGCAATAAAGGGGCGACCAAAGGCGACGAGGTCGGCTCTTCCGCTTTCAACCGATGCTATGGCCAGGGCTCGGTCATAGCCGTTGTTGACCATCCAGCGTCGTGAACTCAGACGATGCAAGGCCTCATAGTCAAAGGGCTTGAGATCCTTGGGGTGACGATCGCCACCCGTTTCACCCTCAATCACATGGAGATAAGCGAGCGGGGATTTTGAAAGTTGTTCCACGACATAGCCATAAAGGGATTGGGGATCACTGTCAGGTGCCGTGCCGTTGAAGGAAGTCATGGGGCTCAATCGAACACCCACCCGGTCATGACCAATGGCCGAACCTACGCGCTCGGTAATTTCAAGTAACAACCGAGCCCGGTTGGATATGCTGCCTCCGTACGGGCCTTCCCGATCATTCACACTGTCACGGAGAAACTGTTCAATCAGATAGGTGTTGGCTGCATGAATCTCTACGCCATCAAATCCCGCCTCCAGAGCACATTCTGCAGCATGACGATAATCCTCAACCACACCCGG
>CAYFLM010000193.1:0-2260 GCA_964343925.1 uncultured Methylococcus sp. | reverse complement strand
AGGATACGCAGCGAGCATACTGACGCATTTCCTGATGAATCAGCGGTTTTTCTGACGGCGAGGGTTAAGGCGCAGGTGAAAAACGTTCTGCAAGTTCCGGTTTGCGATCAACCGCGGCTTTGAGCCGCCCCTGAGTCGCTTCGGTGGGTTCCTGCTGCGAGTGACCTTTGGGCATCACTCACTTCAAGGGCTAACCCCGTGAGTCTCGCCTTTTAAAATTGATCACCTCGACCACATCGGCGGTTTGCCCAAAACCGCAGGTCACGCAATCAAAACGGGCTTGCGTCTGGCGGTGCTCTTCTGAGATGTAACCGCAACAAGGACATCTCCAACTCCTTTTCTGCGGAAGCACCGCCCCATAATGGATGATGACTTCCAGCTGGGGCTCCGTTTGTCCGAGGCTCTCAATCCCTTAAACCCAGCAAACGGGTTGCTCATAAAATCAGGTCATAATTTATCAAAATAATAAAAGTTGATAGTTTGATGCTGGATCGGCTAGGATCTATCACTTCTCTAGAATCTGATAAATCCTGATAAAAATCCATCACCATGAAGCCACCACTTCGGCCCACTGAAATTAGCCAACTCATCCAGAGGCATCACGGCAAGCTGATGGAGATCATGGGAATGGGTTTCGTCACGCCACCGAATGCCTATTTGCACTGGGACAAAGTTAGGCATCTTGCACCGCCAGCTCCGCTCAGTAGTGAGGAATGGTGGCTAGGTATTAAGCTGAACAGGATCGGGCAGGCGAGGAAACTTCCGCTTGAGGACGTTGCTGGGAACCCTTTTAGCTACGTACTGCCCGACACTGTTCTCCATATGCTTCACCAGATTGACGGTCGGGCTATCGGGAGGGTTGATCTTCCGTTGGGTGTCGCAACAGAAGAGAGCAGAGACAGATTTGTTTTTAATTCGCTGATTGAAGAGGCAATCACATCCAGTCAGCTAGAGGGGGCCTCTACAACGCGTCAGATGGCGGCACACATGATTCGGGAGAGGCGAACGCCCAAGGATAAGCATGAAAGAATGATTTTGAATAACTTTCACGCTATGGCTTCTTTGAGAGATATCAAGTGCAAACCGTTGGACTTCGAGACGCTAATGAGGCTCCATCGAACCCTGACTGAATCGACGCTGGATAATGAAGAATCAGCGGGTCATGTCCAACGCGTTGATGAAGAGCGTGTTGCGGTTTTTGATCATAAAACTGAGCGCGCTCTTTACCATCCTCCATCAGCTGCGCTATTGCCCCATAGGATTAATGCGATGATCAATTTCGCGAATGAAGGGGTAGGGGAAGGTCAGTTCATTCATCCCGTTATTCGGGCGATTACACTTCATTTCTGGTTGGCTTATGAACATCCATTTGCAGATGGCAATGGCCGTACCGCAAGGGCTCTGTTTTACTGGTCGATGTTGAGGCAGGGCTATTGGCTATTTGAGTTTATATCAATTTCGAGGGTGCTAAAGGACGCGCCAATGAGATACGCGCGAGCCTTTCTTGAAACCGAGACGGATGGAAACGACCTCACCTATTTCATTATTCATCAGCTTAAGGTGATCATGAGGGCGCTGGAAGAGCTGGATGGTTATCTCGAGAGAAAGTCTCAACAGGTTCGGGCCGTAGAGGATATTCTCAAAGGCTCGGACTTGAACCATCGTCAGATTGCCCTACTTTCGCACGCTATAAGACACCCCGGACACGAATATTCCATCAAATCACATCAAACAAGGCATCGTGTGGCTTATGCCTCTGCCCGTGCTGATTTGCTCAACCTAGCTGAGCGAGACCTCCTGAAGAAAGTACGTATAGGCCAAAAAACGTGGAAGTTTATTGCGCCAATTAAGTTCGAAGAGAAACTGTGAGGAATTGAGTGCTTTTCAAAAGCCGTTCACACGTCGAACAAGCCAAGGATCTTGGCCATTGGGTCAGAATGCGCTGACTACAAAACTGGGATGATCTTTGGTCCATTGAACATGGGTTGATATCCTATTCGCATACAGCTTCAGCGCACATTGTATCTTTCAGCTCATCACCGTTTTTCGCTCTTTGCTTTGCAAAGATTGGGTGTGAACTGGGTGTAGGAAGAAATTTTATTCATGGCGCAGGTTGCACTGGGGTTGCACCAGAAAAAACAAAGGCCCACCGAAGTGAGCCTAAGTTATTGAATTAAATGGTGGGTCGTATTGGATTCGAACCAATGACCACTGCATTAAAAGTGCAATGCTCTACCGACTGAGCTAACGACCCGCCAGC
>CAYFLM010000192.1:0-2275 GCA_964343925.1 uncultured Methylococcus sp. | reverse complement strand
AGTTGTATGGCCATGTAGCAGGTGAGGTCAAAGGAGGTTGGATCTCAATAGGGCTTTATCTTGAAAGCGCTCAACGATGACGCAGAGCTTCTGCGTCTTAAGCGCTAGAATAAGCGTTTTGAAATAGTCTGTCCTCCTCCAGATGTCTTCTCAGGATGTTTCTTTCGAGTCACGTTTAAAAGCGGTCTATCAACGCGATCGGTTTCGCTTACAGCGTCTGCTTTCAAAGCTTAGAAAAGAGGACCCTCAGGGTTTGAACCCGGCCGGCTGGAGTGCTTTGGAAGAGCGTATGGCACTTTCCGAGCAAACGGTTCTGAAAAGAGAGGCCTCAAGGCCTAAGCTTCAGTATCCGGAAGCGCTGCCTATTGCTCAGCATCGTGAAGCCATCTTGGAAGCCTTGAAGGCACACCCCGTGATCATCGTGTGTGGGGAAACGGGGTCTGGAAAAACGACCCAGCTGCCTAAAATTTGTCTTGAGGCGGGGTTAGGGACACGAGGTTTGATCGGACATACTCAACCTCGAAGAATTGCGGCTCGATCCGTGGCTCACCGGATTGCAGAAGAGCTCGGGGAGAAGATCGGCCATACCGTGGGTTACAAAGTGCGGTTTCAGGATCACACCCACCCACACTCCCTGATCAAGCTCATGACTGACGGTATTCTTCTGGCTGAAAGCCAGCAGGATCGGTTTCTGGATCAATACGACACGCTCATTATTGATGAGGCCCATGAGCGAAGCCTCAATATTGATTTTCTTTTGGGCTATCTTCGTTGGCTTTTACCCAAAAGACCGGATCTCAAAGTGATCGTGACCTCAGCGACCATTGACCCTGAACGGTTCTCGGCTCACTTTGGGGGTGCACCGATCATTCGAATTCCGGGGCGGACCTTTCCCGTTGAAGTCCGCTATCGTGAGGTTCAGGTTGAGGACGGTGACGAGACCGATGCTCGGGAGCAAAAGGCCATTTTGGATGCCGTGGATGAGCTATGGCGTGAGGTCCCAGGGGATCTCCTGGTTTTCCTAAGTGGTGAGCGTGAGATTCGCGAGACCGCGGAGGCCCTTCGAAAACATCATCCTTCTCACGCAGAAATCCTGCCCCTATTTTCTCGTCTATCGCAATCCGAGCAGGATCGAGTATTTAAGCCTGAACGTCAGCGGCGTATTGTGCTTGCCACCAATGTGGCGGAGACATCCCTGACGGTCCCCGGGGTTCGGGGGGTGATTGATACCGGTTATGCGAGGATGAGCCGGTACAGTCATCGCAGTAAACTCCAGCGCTTACCGATTGAGCGCATCTCTCAGGCCTCGGCGAATCAAAGATCCGGTCGTTGTGGTCGAGTAGGACCGGGTATCGCCATCAGGCTTTATTCCGAGGAGGATTTTGCTGGACGGCCCGAATTTACGGAACCTGAAATTCTCAGAACCAATCTTGCGGCCGTTATTCTCAGAATGCATGCCCTTAAGTTGGGTGAGATCGAGCGATTTCCGTTCGTGGAGCCTCCAGATGGGAGGTTGATTCGAGATGGTGTTCGGGCACTCAAGGAGTTAGGGGCACTGAAGGAGGGCAACTCAGAGGAGGAATCTTTTCTAACGGAACTGGGTGTCAAGCTTGCAAAGTTTCCCGTGGACCCTCGATTGGCTCGAATGCTTTTGGCGGCTCAGGAGGAGGGGTGTCTTAATGAAATGGCGATCATTGTTTCAGCCTTGAGTGTTCCAGATCCAAGAGAACGTCCGCAAGAAAAGGCCCAACTTGCAGATCAAAGGCACGCAGTTTTCAAAGATGAACGTTCTGACTTCATCTCATTACTCAATCTCTGGCGCGCATTTCAGGGGATGAAGCATGAGCTCTCAAGAGCCAAATTAAGGGCTTATTGTCGGGAGCATTTCCTCTCCTATGTGCGCATGCTCGAATGGCAAGAGGTACATGCTCAGGTACTCGAGATTCTTAAGGGAGAATTGTCGCTGGTCCTGAATACCTCGCCTTCGGATTTTCCGGAGATTCATCGCGCATTGCTGACGGGCTTGTTGTCTCAGGTGTGTGTTCGTCAGGAGCAAGGCGATTATCTGGGTGCCAGAGGCGTGCGGCTTTCCATTCACCCGAGTTCAAGCCTTGCCAAATCGAGGCCCAAATGGATCGTTTCGGCTGAACAAGTAGAAACCTCCAAAGTCTTTGCCCGGTTGGTGGCCGGCATTCAACCTGAGTGGGTCGAGCAGGCGGGGGAGCATCTCCTGAAGCGGCAATATTACGATCCTCATTGGGAGCGAAAAACGGCG
>CAYFLM010000191.1:0-2283 GCA_964343925.1 uncultured Methylococcus sp. | reverse complement strand
GAAAATGCCGGTACGATCGTGACCCCGCCATTGTCTTTGACCGATAATGCCAGGGCTTCTATCTCATTTGAGTTTTGTATGATGCCGAGTTGATCCCGAAGCCATTGCACCAGAGCACCTGCAATCGCAACCGAACCTTCCAGGGCATAGTGGGGCGGTTGATCGCCAATTTGATACGCGAGGGTTGTGAGAAGGCCGTGGCGAGACTCAACCGGTTGGGTACCGGTATTGAGTAACAGGAAGCAGCCCGTACCGTAGGTGTTTTTAACCGATCCTACCTCAAAACAGGTTTGACCAAAAAGCGCTGCTTGCTGGTCTCCCAGGTTACCTGCAACGGGAACGCCCTCCAGTAGGCCTTTGGCGGTGCCGTAGATCTCAGACGAAGAACGAATGTCTGGGAGCGCACGGCGAGGGACTTTAAAGATTGCGAGCAGTTCATCATCCCAATCACAGGTGCTGAGATTCATGAGCTGGGTGCGGGAGGCATTGGTGGGATCCGTGACATGGAGGCCCTGTGTCAGGTTATAGATGAGCCAAGTATCTATCGTCCCAAATAGCGCTTTCCCCGTTTTCAGTGCTTCAAGCGTTTGAGGATAGGTTTCAAGGAGCCACCTCAGTTTGGGTCCCGAGAAGTAGGTTGCAATGGGAAGACCGGTTTTTAAGCGCCAAAAGGATTCGGCATGGGTTTTCTTGAGTTGCTCACACAGTTCGCTTGATCGGGTGTCTTGCCAGACGATGGCAGGGTGGAGAGGCTCTCCCGTCGTTGAATCCCAGATCACAAAGGTTTCCCGTTGATTGGTGATTCCAATCGCGGCAATATCCTGACGAGCAAGTTGGCTTTGTTGAAGACTTTGGTGAATGACCTTTTGGGTGTGATCCCAGATTTCACGGGCATCATGCTCAACCCAGCCCGGCTGAGGGTAGTGTTGGTGGTGTTCGATTTGTGCAGAAGATCGGATCTGACCTAGGGCATCAAAAATGATCGCTCGCGTACTGGTGGTTCCCTGATCAATCGCAAGAATATGCTCGGCCATCTCAGTGGCACTCACAGCCGAGTGAAGTGGACTTCGCATCTTCACCGAGGGCATTGGTCGTCAAAATGGCATCAAGAACCGAATCGATGGTGGGTTTGAAACTGAGGTTATGAGCCGTCTCACCTTCCGCGAGCGAGCGTTCAGCCACTTTCATCAGATGCTTTCGGCTTGTATCCGTGATGCCGAGGTCTTTGAGGGAGACCGGAAGACCTACATCCAGGCAGAAATTCAATACCTCTTCAAAGGTTTCCCGTGGGCGACCTTCCAGAACCAACTGGACCAAGGTCCCAAAGGCGACCTTTTCACCATGGAGTTTCGAATGTGTTTCAGGGAGCGCGGTGAGCCCGTTATGAATCGAATGCGCTACACAGAGTCCTGCCGATTCAAATCCCAGGCCTGAAAGTAGCGTGTTGGCTTCAACAATGCGATCAAAAGCGGGGGTGATGGCCCCCACACGTGCTGCAGTTACGGCATCGACCCCATCTTGCAGCAAGGTGTCATAACAGAGTCTTGCGATCGTTTTGGCAGCCTCTGTAGCCAGGCCTCCCGCTGGGTTGGTCTTGAAGGCTTCACTGGAACTCTGTGCTTCAAAGAAGGTGGCGAGCGCATCGCCCATTCCGGAGATCAAAAGTCGAATTGGCGCCTTCACGATGACATCGGTATCCACCAGAACCAGGTCAGGATTCTTTTTGTAAAAAAGACACTTCTCAAAGACTCCCGATTCGGAATAGATCACGGAAAGGGCACTGCAGGGCGCATCGCTCGAGGCGGTTGTGGGGCAGCAAACGACACCCGAATGATTCCGGCTTGCGACGGCGCGGGCGGCATCCAGCACTTTCCCTCCGCCCGCTCCGATGATGGCATCCACCTTAAGGCGCTGAGCGTGAACCAGAATGCGCTCAATCTCCAATTCGGAACATTCCCCTCCAAAATTTTCGATTTCGAAAAAGAGACCTTCGTGTTCAAAGCTTGGGGTCCAGATCGGTTCGAGAATCTTTCTTGCACTCTTGCTTGCAAGAATCAGGAATCGGTTGCCGAGGCCTATTTTCTTAAGAAGACCTGGAAGTGATGCCGTGGCGCTGCGTCCCTGAACGTAGCGGGAGGGAGAAATGAAAACTTTAAGCATGATGCAACTCTTGAAATTTTAAATGCTGACGCCAAATCGTAGCTAACCCCACATTCAGGAGACAAGACGATGACACGATATGAACCTTGGAGTTTACTCCACCAGATTCAAAGAGAGCTGGAG
>CAYFLM010000190.1:0-2328 GCA_964343925.1 uncultured Methylococcus sp. | reverse complement strand
CTCGTTCGAGAAGTCCTATTGAGGGCGGGTAAGGAACCTTTGATTCTGGCGAGAAGCATCGTCCCCCGAGAGACCTTTCTTCATGCTGATCGGCGACTTCTCCGGCTTGGCAATCAACCACTGGGACATGTGATTTTTACCCGCCCGGATCTTCGAAGGCAGGATCTAGAGCTTTCGCCCTTACCCGCTTGCAGAGCAATTAAAGGTCTCCCTGGGGGAGAGCGTAAGCGAAAGTCTTGGGGCCGGCGTTCACTCTATACGATTGGTCAGGATTATCCCTTGCTGGTTTCTGAATTCTTCCTTCCTTCTTTATTGAGTCGCTGAGCCTTTGCATATGGCTAAACGCGCACTCTTTCAAAAAGCCTCTGCCTATTGGCGGTTGATGCGTTTTGATAAACCCATTGGCATATTTCTGCTTCTTTGGCCGGGCCTTTGGGCGCTTTGGTTGGCCGGCAATGGCCATCCGCATCTTCTCCAACTCTCGGTCATTGTTCTAGGAACCATCCTGATGCGAGCGGCGGGTTGTGTCATCAATGATTATGCGGATCGGAACTTCGATCCTCACGTTGCCAGAACGAAGCTTAGACCGATAGCCAGTGGAGAAGTAAAGCCAAAAGAGGCACTGATTCTTTTTGTTGTGCTTTGTTTGATTTCTCTCGGACTCGTTTTTTTGCTGAATCCGATGACTATTTTGCTCTCAATTCCAGGCGCATTTCTGGCGGCAACCTATCCTTTCACCAAACGCTTTACACAGCTCCCGCAAGCCTATCTTGGGATAGCCTTTGGATGGGCGATCCCGATGAGCTTTGCTTCGGAACTCGATTCAATCCCTAAGGAAGCTTGGATCCTATATGCCGCGACCATTCTATGGGCTCTGATTTATGACACCATGTATGCGATGGTGGACCGAGAAGATGATCTCAAAATAGGGGTTAAATCGACGGCCATTCTATTCGGTCGCTGGGATCGGGAAATCATCGGTTGCCTTCAACTGACGATGTTGGGGCTACTCTTCTACGCCGGCCACGTGAAGGGTCTAGGTCTCAGTTATCAGCTTGGGCTTTTGGCTGGGGCAGGATTTTTTATATACCAGCAGGCGCTCATCTTCAGGCGTCAGGGTCCCCAGTGCTTTAGAGCTTTTCTAAATAACCATTGGTTTGGGGCCGTTGTTTTTGCGGGAATCTTTCTGGACTATTGGCTGCGAAACACGCTTTAAGCGCCAATGTATTGAATGGACGCACCCAGCCAACGGTGGATGAGCTGAGGAACCAGCGCTTTTTGGGTTTTTGAAATCTCTTCCGCTACCGAATGCACTTCATCGATGAGGTGCCCATCACGGGCAAGGTCCGCTACTCTGAAGCCTGCCTGACCGGTTTGCCGGGTTCCAAGAAATTCTCCGGGTCCCCTGAGGGCGAGATCTTTTTCCGCGATCAAAAATCCATCATCCGATTCTCTAAGGATCGCGAGACGTTCCCGAGCGTTTTGAGAGAGCGGCGTCTGGTAAAGGAGAACACAATGCGCTTCTCCGGGTCCTCGACCAACGCGGCCCCGCAGCTGATGCAACTGAGAAAGCCCGAGTCGTTCGGAATTTTCAATCACCATGAGGCTCGCATTGGGCACGTCAACGCCCACTTCGATGACAGTCGTTGCGACAAGGACATCAATCTGCCCCTGCTTGAAAGCCTCCATGATGGATTCTTTCTCATCGGACTTGAGACGGCCATGGATCAACTGAATGCGAATCCCGCCTAAAAGGGCTTTGAGTCTCTCAGCGGATTGCTCGGCTGCCTCTGCCTGAAGGACTTCAGACTCCTCAATCAAGGTGCAGACCCAATAGACCTGCCGACCGCGATTCACCCAATCTGCGATTCGCTCGATGACCGTTTCACGTTTGTCAGAGGACAGCACCGTCGTTTTGACGGGCGTCCTTCCCGGGGGGCGTTCATCGATGACTGAAAGCTCAAGATCAGCATAGCTCAACATGGCCAGCGTTCTGGGGATAGGTGTCGCAGTCATGACGAGCTGATGGGGATAGAGCCCCGATCTTTTGCCTTTCTCCAATAAATTGAGTCGTTGATGAACCCCAAAGCGATGTTGTTCATCAATGATGATGAGCCCGAGTTGATGAAACTCAACAGTGTCTTGGAACAGTGCGTGGGTTCCGATAACCATACCCACAGAACCCGTCCGAATGGCCTCAAGACTCTCTTTTCTCTCTTGAGAACGTGATTTTCCAGCCAGAAATGCAACTTTCTGATCCAGTGCACCGAGCCATTGGCTGAAATTTTTGGCATGTTGCTCAGCGAGCAATTCTGTTGGTGCCATGAG
>CAYFLM010000189.1:0-2339 GCA_964343925.1 uncultured Methylococcus sp. | reverse complement strand
TTGTCGTTTCAAAGATCCCATGCGCTTGCCCGCGATGCCGTCCTAAAACCTTGGGCTTTTCGGGAACTGCTTACACAATTGGATACGGATGGGATTCGATCCTTGACGCTTGAGACCGGCGCGGTTGAGCGTAGCCAGTATCTTCAACGCCCGGATCTTGGAAGACGCCTCTCCGCGCAAAGCCTCGATAGCTTGGTTGATCGAGATTCGGTCCCCGTTGACCTGGCCCTCTTAATGACCAACGGTCTCTCATCAAGCGCTATTGAGGCGCATGGCCTTTCCCTGACCCGAGCCATTGTGGCAGAAGCCAAGAACCGTGGACTCTCTATTTCGGACGTCGTGATTGTGCCGAATGCGCGTGTCGCCTTATCAGATCAGGTCGGTGCCTTGCTCCGCGCTCGTACTGTCTTGATCATGGTCGGTGAGCGTCCCGGGCTGAGTGCCGATGACAGTGTGGGCCTCTACCTGACCTATGGCCCATCGCTGGGAAGAACGGATGCGGATCGGAATTGTATTTCTAACATTCGACCTCCCGCAGGGCTGGGTTATGAGGAAGCGGCTTTCAAAGCGATCTATTTGGCCATGGCAGCCTTGAATATCGGTTATTCGGGGGTTCAGCTCAAAGATGATTCACCCCAATGGCTTCAGCTGGATGACAGGGTTGATTGTCCTGCTCTTGCGGATCACGTATGCTCTGACCGTGAAATATAAAACCTTATGGAGCCTTAAAAGATGCTGATCAAGAAATTGCTGACCTTCGCAAGTGCTGCTGTACTGACGGCTTGCGTCTCTCAAGGTACCTACGATCGTGAACACGAGTTAAACGAGGAGCTTCAGACCAAAGTAAGCTCAGATCAGGTTCAGATTCAGGAGCTCAAAGACCGTCTTCGCGTAACCGTTGAGGATCAGACGCTCTATCCTTCAGGTTCTGCGGATCTCTCCAAGAGTGGTAAGGGTATTCTTGATAAGCTGGTTCCTACCCTCAAGGATGCAACGGACTATCGAATTGAAGTGGAAGGTTTCACCGACGATCGTCCCATTGGTAAAGGTCTTCAGGGTAAATACAAAAGCAACTGGGAATTGTCTGCCGCGCGTGCAGCGGTTGTCGTGGAATACCTTCAGAAGAAGGGGATCGATCCAAGCCGTATGACGCTCGCAGGTCATGGTCAGTATGCGCCCAGTGGTGACAACAAGACGGCAGAAGGGCGAGCTCAGAATCGTCACACCAATATTGACCTGATCAAGATCGACAATAGCAATGATCAAAAAGGTGGCAACGGCGCTCAGAAATAGACACCTGCTGACGAAGCCCTCGGAGTTATTCGGGGGCTTTCTATGTTGATGTCATTGGATCCATTAACCCTTTTACTCTTCGGCTCAGGTCTTTGGGCCGGGTTCCAAAATACGATTGCTGGCGGTGGTTCTTTCATCACGCTGCCAGCGCTTATTTTGGCTGGTCTTTCGCCCTTGGATGCCAATGTCACTTCCTGTGTGGCGCTTTTTCCCATGCAGGTCACTACTGGGATTGCAGGACGGAAACTCATTACTGGGGTGGGTCGATTACCCTTTTGGGGTCTCTTTATTCTCAGTGTATTGGGCGGTGCGTTGGGGGGCTTATTACTCCTTTGGACACCGTCCAAAATCTTTACGGCCCTCGTGCCGTACCTCGTTCTTTTTGCTACTGGCGTTTTTGCCTGGGGCAGTTTTTTTCGCAAAAGCTCAACTCAACATCGTCCCATAGGCCCCTTCCTGGCGGGCTGGAATCAGTTTCTGATCGCCATCTATGGGGGCTATTTCGGAGGTGGAATCGGCTTTCTGATGATGGCCGCGTTAACGGTCGCGGGCTTGGGCCCAAGACACGCCGGTGCGACCAAAAACGCACTTGCCGCGGTCATGAATGCCTCTGCCGTTATCCTCTTTGTGACTTCACCCAGACTTCACTGGATGGAAGCGGGTGTTCTGGGCACGGGTGGGATTCTCGGGGGGCTCCTAGGAACCTGGGCGTTATTCCGGATTCCTGAACGCTTCCTCAGAATTTCGATTGTGATGATAGGACTTTTGCTGACCGTAGCGCTTTTCATTTATCACCCCGGAGAATAAGGTGGACGCCTCGGTTAATAGCCTCTCAGTGAGCGGCTGATGACAGGGCGGATCAAAAAGAAACTACTCGCAGATAAAATTCCTGAAAAGGATTTTACAGTCACGCGTATCTGCCCTTTGTGTGAGCGGGTGCTGCCTGGCGGAGAGGCAGATGCTCATCACCTTGTACCTCGGTCAGAAGGGGGGCGTGAAACCGTCCTCTTGCACCGTCTCTGTCACAGAACCATTCATGCCCTCCT
>CAYFLM010000188.1:0-2348 GCA_964343925.1 uncultured Methylococcus sp. | reverse complement strand
TTCTCCTGACGCTCTGCGACGAGATCTTCAAGGTTTTCTTTCTGGTGCATAACGAAATCCTTGCCCAGCTCGCCGAGCTGGCCCGCCGACTCGATAATTTCTTTTCGATACTTGTGGGCATAGAAACCCACGGCAACACCGGCACCAAAAACCAACAAGGGATGCTTTGCCAAAAAACTCATAACCACGCTCCTTTACAAATGGGGTCTGGTTCCACGATACCATACAGAATCAAAGGACGTGATACAGGTTCCAAAAACCACACTTAAATCGAATGGCTACCGTATTGAACAGGGGCATATCACACACCCGTTACCCCCACATGTCACAGAAAATCTGTCAGTGAGGTTTAAATTGCGCTCTGTTCAAGGATGGTTAGCCTTGAACAACCCAAGGCATGGAATCTGCATTCCCATTTAATAATTTGTTAAGCCTTCACCCACTCTTAGAAGCCTACCGCATGTCTTCATCTATCCAGCGCCTTCAGAAAATTGTAGTGCTTGCCACGATTGCCCTAGGTCTCTATGCGATCCTCAATTTTGGTGCGCTCCTGGGTGGTCATTTTGAAACCCCCAGTAGCCAGGAACCCTTGAGCTTTGCGCTGCTCTTTATTGCAGGCACCTTAACCGGATTTCATTGTGCGGGAATGTGCGGCTCACTGGTGGTCGGCTATACCGTTCAGATGGCTACACATGGCCATACGCATGCTTCGATCCACCTCCTTTACGGACTGGGTAAAACACTTTCCTACGTCTTTTTTGGCGCGCTTTTTGGCACACTTGGAGGCTTTATCACATTCACCCCGTCTATCCGAGGTTGGGTGGGTTTGACCGCAGGCGTATTCTTAATCCTCTATGGTCTCTCGACCCTACACCTCTTCCCTGCCCTTAACCGCTTTGGCTTTCGCCCTCCAGCTTTTTTCATGCGCTGGTTAGGTCAGACTTACAAAAAACAGACGGGGCCTTTTTTTATTGGACTCCTCAATGGTCTGATGGTCATTTGTGGACCCCTTCAAGCGATGTACATCATGGCAGCAGGCACGGGGAGCCCCCTTGAAGGTGCGAAGATGCTGCTCGCTTTTGGACTGGGAACCCTACCCTTAATGATGGGCTTTGGCTTTCTGACGAGCCAGTTCTCCCGTCAGCTCGCCCCCAAACTGGTGAGAGCCTCTGGAGTCATTGTGATCTTACTGGGTCTGATCATGCTCAACCGAGGTTACAGCCTACTGAGGCTCGGGGTTGATCAACATGACATGAGTCAAATGTATGCATCAAGCCATTCGACACCGAGTGAATCACCCGAGATCGTTGTTACTGAGCTTCAGACGATGATTCACGCAGAAGGCCCTGTTGCGGCGACCTTCAAACTCAAAGCGCACAGCACGATCGATTGGACACTCGATTTGATGACGGTCTCTGCCTGCGGAACGAAAATTAAGCTTTCTCAAGAATCCAAGCCAAGAACACTTAAGCCAGGTGAAAACCTTCTGAGCTTCAAAACTCAAGGTGCCGGAAGTATCGATTGGCAGTGCGAGAATCCCAAGACCCAAGGCCGATTTGAAGTGGTTGAAGCTGCCCCAGAAAAACCCCCTGAGCCCACGAGTCTCATTGAAGATCTCATGATTAAAAGTGATGAAGTGATTGAGCGCTTGAGAAAACAACTCCACCCCATGATGCACGGTATTTAGAGCGGCATCGGATCAATCTTCCAGATCTTTTCCGCATATTCCCGAATTGAACGATCCGAAGAGAATTCACCCATTCGCGCCACATTGAGGATGGACTTTTCCGTCCAGCGCGACTTGGAGAGATAGCACTGGTTAACCTGTCCCTGACAATCCGCATAGCTTCTAAAATCAGCCAGAACCTGAAAATAATCGCTACCGAGGAGTTGATCGGTTAGCGGCTTGAACAGTCCGGGGTCATCGGATGAGAAGTGACCCGATATCAGAAGATCAAGCACCGCTTTGAGTTCTGCATCCTGATGGACGATAGCCCTGGGATCATAGCCATGAGACCTCATGCTCAAAACCTCCTCAGCCGTATGTCCGAAGAGAAAGAAATGTTCGGGGCCCACGGCTTCACGAATTTCGATATTGGCGCCATCCAACGTCCCGATCGTGAGCGCCCCATTCATCGAGAGTTTCATATTACCGGTGCCTGAAGCCTCCATTCCGGCGGTCGAAATCTGCTCGGAGAGATCGGCTGCAGGGTAAATATTTTGGGCATTCTTAACGTTGTAATCCGGGAGGAAGACAATCTTAAGCCAGCGAGAGGCGACAGGGTCCTGATTGACCTTTTCGGCGATCGCATGAATCAATTTGATAATCAGCTTGGCCATCGCATAGC
>CAYFLM010000187.1:0-2362 GCA_964343925.1 uncultured Methylococcus sp. | reverse complement strand
ACAATGATATGACCCCTTATCTCCTCGTGGATGCTAATCAGGCGGGCGTTGAAGTTCCTCAGGCCTTTGTCAAGGATGGCAAGATCATTCTCAACATCCGCCCGCAAGCCGTACAGAATCTTGCGCTAGAAGACCATGCGGTAATCTTCACCGCGCGTTTTGGTGGTAAACCCGTCAATATTTACGTTCCCATGGTTGCCGTGCTTGCCCTTTATGCGCAAGAAAATGGCCGAGGCATGGTGTTTGACCAGGAGGACGATGGCCCTCCGCCAGAGGATCCTCCAGAAAAGGAACCCCCGTCAAAGAAGCCCTTTCTTAGAGTGGTCAAGTAGTTCAGATTAACGGGCACTTTTGAAGGTGCCTCGGGTCTCAAGGCGTAACTTAAGTGTTGATGGAGAGAAATCATGGCCTGGGACTGTAGCTGTTTTAAAAGACCGACCCCTGAAGAGCTCAAGGATTTGTTGTCTGACGAGCAATACCGTGTGACACAGCACGAGGGGACTGAGCGACCCTTCTCTAACCCTTATTGGGATCATCATGAAGCTGGCATCTATGTTGATGTCGTATCGGGCGAGCCGCTTTTCGCCTCCTTGCACAAGTTTGATTCTGGGACGGGCTGGCCTAGCTTCACGCAGCCTATAATTGAAGATGCGGTGACCACTAAAACGGATCGCTCACTCTTTACAGAGCGCACGGAAGTCCGAAGCCGCCATGCCGATTCTCATTTGGGCCATGTTTTTGAAGATGGCCCCGAGCCCACAGGGCTCCGCTATTGTATTAACTCAGCGGCTATTCGTTTTATTTCTGCCGATCACTTAGAGCGCGAAGGCTACGGTGATTTTGCTAGACTCTTCGAATAGACCGTCAACGGCTAAGGGGTCCCATTAGGGATCCGATCATACTCATTATTTTTCAGGATCTCCTGTGACGACCCATATCATTAAGGGGGTGGGACGAACCACCCGAGCCATTCTTTCAGAGCACGGTATCTTTTCGGTTGAGCAACTCGCGACCGCCGATGTGGATCAGCTTCTCAAAATTCCGGGTGTGGGAAAATCCAAGGCTCATCGGTTGATTAGTGCAGCCAGGCAGATGGTGGGACAACCGTCACAGATGAGTGCCGTTCCAGAAGTCGAGACGGTCAAAGAAACACAGATCCCGGATCAGGATTTCAATCAGGGTTCTTTCTACCTGAATCAGGAAGTGAGCCTGCTCGAATTCAACCGCCGTGTCTTGGAACAGGCCAAAGATGAAAATACGCCGCTGCTTGAGCGTCTCAATTTTCTCTGTATTTCCTGTTCCAACATGGATGAATTCTTTGAGGTTAGAGCCGCAGGACTTATGCAGCGTGCGGATCTTGGTGCGGTTCGTTCGGAGCCCGATCACCTGACGCCTCAGGAAACGCTGGCCGCAATCTGCGAGCGCTCCCACCAACTGGTGGAAGATCAATACCGTGTGCTCAATGAGATGCTGCTCCCGTTGATGGAGTCGCAACAGATCCGATTCTTAAGGCGCAAGCAATGGACTCAGGGTCAGCGAAGCTGGCTCAAAAAATTCTTCATGGAGCAGCTTCTTCCGATTTTGAGTCCCATCGGACTCGATCCCGCTCACCCCTTTCCCCGCATCGTCAATAAGAGCCTCAATTTCATTCTTTCCTTGACGGGTAAGGATGCGTTTGGTCGAGAAATCGAGCTGGCTATTCTTCAGGCTCCGAGATCACTCCCCCGAATTGTCCAGCTCCCCAAGCGAGAAACCCGAAGTGGTGAACATGACTTTGTCTTTCTCTCTTCCATTATTCACGAGTTTGTCGGTGAACTGTTCCATGGGGTCAAGGTCAAGGATCTCTATCAGTTCCGGGTGACGCGTAACAGTGAGATGTTCCTCGATGAAGAGGAAATCGATGACCTCTTGAGAGCACTTGAAGGTGAACTCAGCACCCGTAATTATGGGGATGAGGTTCGTCTGGAGGTCGTTGATGATTGTCCCGATGAGCTCGTGGATTATTTGTTGGCACAATTCGGATTAAGCCCCGATCGGCTATACAAGGTCAATGGCCCTGTGAATCTTGCCAGGCTCCGTGAAGTATACGACCTCATTGAGCGTCCAGACCTTAAGTATGCCCCCTTTACCGCCAGTATCCCTCAGGGCCTCGGCGGGGGTTGGGATATGTTCGATACCATCCGTAAAAAGGACATCCTCCTGCATCACCCCTATCAGAGTTTTGCGCCCGTCATTGAGCTCATTCGACAGGCTGGATCCGATCCTGATGTCGTTGCCATCAAACAAACACTCTACCGTACGGGGCCCAATTCACCCATTGTTGAGGCACTTCTTCGAGCGGCCAAAGCGGGGAAGGAGGTGA
>CAYFLM010000186.1:0-2371 GCA_964343925.1 uncultured Methylococcus sp. | reverse complement strand
CAAAGCTAAGATACGGCAGTTTTCATAGCGCGAACAGTCGTGTTGATCGACTGGGGTTCAAGCTCAAGAATGGGCTACCCGAATAGGGTTATTCGACTTAAGTTCTAAAGCGCGGGTTCAGACGAGCTGTTGCCAGACAGTTTTGGCATTTACGAATTCCATCAGACCCGCTCGTCCCAGTTCCCGCCCAAAGCCTGAGTGTTTGATTCCCCCGAAGGGCACCTCCGGGTGGGATCCTGTGATGGCATTGATGAAGACCATGCCGCATTCAAGTGCCTTGCTAAAGTGAAGTGCTTTCTCAGTTGAAGATGTCCAAAGACTTGCGCCAAGTCCATAGGCGCTGAGGTTAGCCAAGCGAAGGGCATCCGATTCATCCTCAGCCCGAATCATCGCCGCCAAGGGGCCAAAGGTTTCTTCATCAAAAGCCGGCATTCCAGGGCGAACATGATCGATGACGGTCGGAGGATAGTAAAAACCTGGGCCTTCCGGCAGAGAACCCCCGAGCTTGAGCGCTGCACCGAGTGCGAGGCTTTGGTCGATCTGAAGCTGTAACTTAAGACGCAGGTCATCACGGGCCATAGGACCCATGTCGGATGTGGGGAGCATGGGGTCTCCAACACGAAGTGCGCGCGTGCGCGCAAGAAAGCCTTCTATGAATCGCTCAGCAATACCGGGGAGGAGGATGATGCGTTTGGTTGCGACGCAGACCTGACCTGCGACTTGGAAACGACTGCTGACGGCCGCTTCAATGGCTGGATTGAGGTCCGCATCGTCCAGCACGATCAGGGGGTCCGAGCCTCCGAGTTCCAGTACACATTTTTTGAGATGACCCGCTGCCATTCCGCCCAGTCTTCGGCCGGTGGATTCACTTCCCGTAAAGGTCAGGCCCTGGATATGGGCGCTTCGAAGGAGGGCTTCAGTCTGTTGATGATCGATAGGGAGCCAGGTGAGGACTCGATCCGGAAATCCGGCTTCGACACAGAGTTTTTCGATGGCACGTGCACACGCTTGGGTGGACGGTGCGTGTTTCAGGAGTAGGGTGTTTCCGGAAAGCAGGATTGGAATGGCAGCTCTGAACACCTGCCAAAAGGGGAAATTCCAGGGCATGATCGCCAGGATGGTCCCAAGGGGTTCGTACTGAATGGCAACCTTGGCCCCCGTCATCGGAATGGATTCAGCCGACAATAAGCCAGGGCCTTCCGTGCCGTAGTAAGTCATGAGGTCCGCACATTTAGAAATCTCCCGACGGGCCTCCGTCAGGGTCTTGCCCATCTCCTG
The DNA here is from genome assembly GCA_964343925.1 of uncultured Methylococcus sp. Lineage (GTDB taxonomy): Bacteria > Pseudomonadota > Gammaproteobacteria > Methylococcales > Methylococcaceae > UBA6136. The sequence goes on along the minus strand of CAYFLM010000186.1, from coordinate 1,093 downwards.
TGTGATGAGTGGTGCAAGCGTTTCCGATTGATTCAGGAGGCGATCTCTAAGCGCAAGTATATACTCGGCACGCGTATTCACCGCGGTCTGACGCCAAGTGAAGCCTGCCAGCCTGACCTCTTCTAAAACCGACTGCAGCGAATCATCCGACCAGACTTCAAAAGTATCGATCAAACGGCCGCTTCCTGGATGGATGCTTTGAAACATGAGCACTCTCATTCATGAGTTTGACTTATTGTCCCTTATCGATGAGCGCCTGTGCTAGAGACGCTTTTGAAGATTACGGGCACTGAGCATCAGGCCGGAAGCTAAGCCCAGGGCCATGACTTCAAAACAAGGCATGGGAAGAACGACCGGAATTAATGGCAAGACCATGAGGCCAAGACTGGAAAGGCCAAACAGCCAGATTCCCGTGAGATAGCCGATGGGGCTTGGGTAGCGAAAACCGTACGCACCCATACGCGCAACGGCTAAACCGTCCATCAGCGCAGCAAGGCCGAAAATGAGCCAAATCCACATCCCGGGCCAGAGGCGCTCAAAACGCCAGGCGAGGTGGTTTTGAACGCCTTTGAACAGGGCGTCAATTGTGAGATCAGGATGGGGACCGAGGAAAATCCCCTTGAGCGTCACATTGGGACAAGCGCCGACAGTGTCCTTCATGGATTCTTCAAGCTCATGGCACCATGAGGGAATCATTACGGAAGCCAGATTGATCCCGACCAATAGAATCAGCACCAGCAAGAGTCCGCGGATCACCCGTGGTGCTCCAGGATAGGAAGCCGTCCTTTGTAGACTTCGCCACTCGGTAAGCGGACAAAATATTCAAGATCCGGGAGTTGCCCGAGGAGGGCAGCGGGCACGAGGTCGACTTCCTCCTCAATCAGTCGCTCGCCGATATTTCCGGTATAGAAGGCCGGGTTTTGACTCAAGGTAGCTGTGCCTTGGGTTCTCATCAGGGTATGGATCCGGACTTTGGGAAAACTTTCGGCGATATAGCGCTGCGTTTCAGCATCCTGAATCCTGAGGCTGACCAGGGTGTTGAGATTGCCGAGGATTTGTCTCGCCTTGGCTTCAGACCCTGTTCTTGCCGAAA
>CAYFLM010000185.1:0-2396 GCA_964343925.1 uncultured Methylococcus sp. | reverse complement strand
CCTGTTTGAGTTTATGTCCGTCATTCATCACGCTTTGGTCCTGAGTCTGCATCAGCCCCCGGGTAACCTCGAAAAACTCCTCGCGGAAAAACCTTGGGAAGCTCGAGACATCCTGTACGCTTATGATCGGATCCCGCGGGCTCTCTGGGAGTATGAAGATGTGGCCCGTGTTCATATGTCCTTATCAGGGACCTTGCTTGAGACACTGACCAGCACTGACTTTCAGAATAACGTGTATGGCATCGTGGATTGTGGTGCCATGCTGTGGCATTACCAGAACCAACCCATCATCGATATTCTGGGGACCGGCTATTACCACCCCGTGTTACCCCTGATCCCTGCGGAAGATCGCCCAGAGCACCTCAGCCGCTGGCTTGGTATCGCCAAGCATCTCTTTTGGCGTGACCATTTCTCTGGATTCTGGCCTCCGGAAATGGGCTTTTCAATGGAACTCATTCCATTGATACAGCGCATGGGTTACCGCTATGTGGTCGTTGACAGTGAACATGTGGTGGCCACTACGCCCATGAGTGAAGCTGAATTGCTCTATCGTCCGCATATGGCGCGCTACGGAGACCATGAAATCACCGTGATCGTTCGAGACCGGAGCCTTTCTGACAATCAGCGATCCGGCATGGATTATTCCTGGTTTGTTAAGGAAGTCGAGCACCGGACACGTGACTGTGATTTTGAGCCTCTGGTGACGACTGCCAGTGAAGGCGAAAACGGCGCCTGGTTCAGAAATACCCATAATGAGAGTAATTTCTGGGGGGCGTTTTACCAACCCTTGCTGAACGATGCACGCTCACAAGGTCCCATCCGGCCCACTTTTATCGATGCCTACCTTGATCGCTTTGGGACCCACGGGGAAGTCACCATCAACAAGGGTGCCTGGAATACCGAGTGGCACAACGGTCATGAGTTCACGCAGTGGATTGGGTCGGATGCGCAGAAGATCTCACTGGGTCGTCTCGAAAAGGTCAGTCAGGCACTCCATGCCGCGATGATCGAGGCCGATGATCGTGAGCTCGGTGAGCAGGAACGTCAGGTTCTTGAAGAAGCGAACTGGCGATTGCTACGCGCTGAAACGAGTTGTAACTTCTATTGGGGAGAAGACTGGATCCACCGTGCCAACAAGGATCTTGATGTTGCCGAGGCCACACTTCGAAGATTCAAAGCCAAGAAGTATTCGATTGATGCCGATCCTGGTTGGTTCTTCTAAGCTTCGATTAATTCCAGAACATTACCATCCGGATCTCGGATAAAGATCACGGGACGTCCTGATCGGCTTTCCTTGTAAGGAATGCCCCTGGCTTCAATCAATGGCTTAAGGGCGTTGAGACCAGAAAGCAGCATGGCAAAATGCCGTGTTCTACCCCCATAGACCTCAGGATCTGTCTGGTAGGGCGAAGTGGGCTCTTCAATCAGGTGGATCTGTTGTCCACCTACCTTGAGCCAAACGCCCGGAAAGCCTTTATCCGGTCGATTAGGGTCGAGTGCGATACCCAGAAAATCCACGTAAAATTCTAGGCTTGTTTGGAGATCCGCCACCATGATGGTGACATGATGAATGGCTTTAAAGTGATAGGGCTGACTCATGGGGTCTACATTATTCTGGGATACCGGGAGATTTTCAGATCTTCTACCCACTTCGTAAAGCCTTAAGTACCGACGGATCGATTCTTGATTTCATTTATACAGCAGGCTGAGGGTGTGCTTGAGGCTCGTTCAATCATAGAACGTGTCGAACGCACCCTTGAATTGGCTCGTCTTTTGGACGATGGACGTCTGGATCTTCGTCCAAACCCTACCGTCACTACAATGCCGCCTCAGGCAGTTCAATTCCCCGATTCACCCAAGCTCATCGATCCGAGACAGTTACCGCGACGCAAACTAATCTCTTTAGAAGGCCGTATTGCGTTTTTGCATGCACTCGCACACATCGAATTTACGGCCATTACCCTCGCGATTGATATTGCCTATCGTTTTCAGAATATGCCGGATCAATTTCGTTTTGATTGGATTCACGTGGCGGTGGACGAGGCCCGACATTTTGGTCTTCTGTCTACTCGGCTTCATCAACTCGACGCAGCTTACGGCGATCTTCCAGCGCATCAGGGGCTATGGGAACTCGCCATCAATACTTCAGGTGATGTGCTGGATCGTCTGGCGCTCATTCCCCGATTTATGGAGGCCCGTGGGCTGGATGTCACCCCCGGCATGATCGAGCGACTGGATCAACTCAATGATGAGGAGAGTATTTCAGTCCTGAGGGTAATTTACGACGAAGAGATTGGTCACGTCAGTCTCGGGAGTGACTGGTTCAAGTTTGAATGCTCGCGGCGAGCACTTGATCCAGAAGCCACTTATTTCTCGCTCCTCCAGCGCTATGAACT
>CAYFLM010000184.1:0-2403 GCA_964343925.1 uncultured Methylococcus sp. | reverse complement strand
GTCTTGATTGATCTGGCCGTGCAGGTAAGACCCGACATACAGGTCTTTACGCTGGATACGGGCCGTCTCCATTCGGAAACCTATCAGCTTATTGAGGCGGTACGCAAAAAGTACCCCATTCGTCTGGAAGTCTTGACGCCGAGACATGATGTGTTGGAACCGTTTGTCCGAGAGAAGGGCCTTTTTAGCTTTTTTGAAGATGGGCATACGGAATGTTGCTCGATTCGAAAGGTTGAGCCCTTAAGGCGAAAGCTTGATGGTTTAAGTGCCTGGGTAACCGGCCAACGCAGAGATCAAAATCCCACAAGAAGTGAACTGGCTGAAGTTGAGATTGATCGCGCCTTTTCGCGAGAGGACCATGTCTTGGTGAAGTTCAATCCCTTGGCAAACTGGACTTCAGCTCAGGTATGGGATTACATCGAGGCCTACGATGTTCCATACAATGAGTTACACCGTCGTGGGTTTGTCAGTATCGGCTGTGAGCCCTGTACCCGCGCCGTTCTGCCTAACCAACATGAACGTATGGGGCGCTGGTGGTGGGAGGACTCCGCTAAAAAGGAATGTGGACTGCACGCTGGGAATCTCAAATAGACTTTCCTTCCCGTGCGATCAAACTATTGGGAGTGTAAGGGGCTCGAACAAGCTCTCTAACTCCTTGCGATCCCGTGTTTGCATGGCCGTTCTGACCAGTGCTTCGTTGAGGTGTGGCGCAAAGATTTGTATGAAGTCGTAGATAAAGCTACGAATGAACATGTCTCTACGCAATGCGATTTTCGTTGTGCTGGACCGAAACAGATGACTGGCTTCAATTGCGACCAGATCGCCATCGGTCTTAGGGTCATAAGCCATATGGGCCACAATGCCAACACCTAAGCCCAGCCTGACATAGGTCTTAATGACGTCAGCATCGACGGCAGTCAGCGCAAGCTGAGGATCAAGCCCTGCGGCCCCAAATGCTTCATCCAGTTGTGATCTTCCGGTAAAGCCAAAGGTGTAGGTGATGATTGGGTGGTCCGCCAAAGCCTTGAGGTCGAGGCGTTCCAGCTGTGTTAAGGCGTGCGCTTTGGGAACGATAACGCTGCGGTTCCATTCGTAGCAGGGTAGGGTGACCAAATTTTCAAATAGGTCCGTCCCCTCGGTGGCAATCGCCATATCCACCAGGCCTCGAGACACTAACTCTGCGATCTGTGCAGGCGTTCCCTGATTGATGGTCAGATTGATCTTGGGATAGCGTTGTCTAAAGGTCTGAATCACTCCAGGGAGGGCATAGCGCGCCTGTGTATGCGTCGTTGCTATTGAGAGATTCCCTGTTTGTTTATCGAGATTCTCCTCGGCGATCTGGCGAATATCCCGGATTCTAGCCAAAACGTCCCCAGCAATCGCTACGATAGCCTCGCCACCTGGCGTCAGCGATGAAAACTGTTTGCCATTTCGATTGAAGATTTCAATGCCAAGTTCACCCTCGAGTAACCGAATCTGTTTGCTGATTCCGGGTTGAGAGGTGTAAAGGCTATCGGCGGTCGCCGAGACATTGAGTTCGTGTCTTGCGACTTCCCAGATATAGCGAAGCTGTTGCAATTTCATGGATAGACCGCATCGTAAATAACATAAAGTTATATCATTCTTGCAGTCTGACGACGGGAGGGCAACTGAAACCGAGCGAGATGCTTACGTTTGAGCTTGTTTTGGGCAAAAAAAACCCGGCTAGACGCCGGGCTTTTGGGGGTCGATTCGACCTATCTCTCGAGGAGTGCGAATTTACCAGGCTTGCCATTCCATTCGTCGGCATCAGCCGAGGCTTCCTTGACTTCACTGATTGAAGGCCAAGCCTTAGCCAGTTCAGCATTCAGTTCGATGAACTGCTTCTGATCATCGGGCACTTCATCTTCAGAATAAATTGCGTGTGCAGGGCACTCTGGCTCACACAGTGTGCAGTCAATGCACTCATCTGGATCGATGACGAGAAAGTTGGGTCCCTCGTGAAAACAATCAACTGGGCAAACATCCACGCAGTCAGTGAATTTACACTTGATGCAGTTCTCGGTGATTACAAAAGCCATCTGAAAGATCCTGTTCTTTGAAAGCTTGCTCGGAGGGGGTTGGAGATAACCGAATATGTCCGAGGTATTAAAATTAGGACAGCATTTTACATGGGCTCACACATTTCCGAAAGTCGGATTTGTTTGAAGTCCATCAGAATACATATCGCGTATACGTAAGGGCTAAAGAAAAGGGCTTCCCCGAATCCGGTAAAGCCCTTTTACAGATGGTGGCCAAGGACGGAATTGAACCGCCGACACGGGGATTTTCAGTCCCCTGCTCTACCAACTGAGCTACTTGGCCTTTAACTCTGCTAAGCCGCTTATTACACCCTGAAACCCTGTTAGAGTCAAGTAGACTGCG
>CAYFLM010000183.1:0-2437 GCA_964343925.1 uncultured Methylococcus sp. | reverse complement strand
TATCATAAAAATTAGGTCACTACAAAAAGGGCGAGAACGAGTCCTGCAATCACATTACCGGCAATACTGACCATCAGTTCTCTTGAAAAATAAGCCCCTGGCTTCATGCGGCCGAGACGAGGATTTTTATGTTTGAGCATGATGACGGTGGATCCATCCGCGAGTTTGGCCACGCGCTCTTCCACTAAGGCAATCACCTCTTGCTGAGTGTGCAGGGCCGTATGAAATTTAATAATCAATGATCCGGTAAGTTCATTCGGCTCAACGTGATAGATCCCCCTGAATTCAGGATCACCGAGCAAGGTCTGCTTGAGTACCGCAGCAAAAGTGGCCTTATGTTTGATGAGAGGAATCGAGAGACGCAGGCGATGGGGTACGCGGTCATGGAGCACCGTGACCTCCGCAGTCCTGCTGAGTTCAGGGGATAAGACTTCCATCGGCAGGTTCACGATTCGAGGTCCTGAAGAATTTCAAGAGCCCGCCACAGCATCGGTATCGCTGGCTGCATGATCTGACCGCGCCAGAGTTGCTGGAGACCGAGGCCCAGGAACAACAGAAAGAAGATCGACTGCATGTCGAGATGCCCGCGAGTTAACAGGGTAATCACTTCATCAACCTGTTTAACCTGGGTGTAAACGAACTGGTTTAAGGTCTTGAGTTCGGCATTTTTATCCGGTTTGATCGTGAACAGTTTGTGCTTACGCGCATACTGATTTAACACGGCCATGCCGCCCCCACCCCAGAATTTAATCAGCGCGCTCGCCGCACGCGGATTGATCGTCACTGATTCCACGCCTGGGCATTTACTGAGATCCGATTCCAGTGAGGCAAAATAAAAACCATCACCGCGTTTAGCCGGGATCTTAAGACGAAGCCGCCCCTGAAGGGCATGTGTGACATAGGCTGTTTGCATGAGACTGTTCCTCAGCTTTGAACTGAATCCGTCGTTTCTTCGACGGCGGCTTCAACCGCCTCATCAAAACCGACGCTCTCGCCGGCGAGTTCAGCCTTGACCTCTGCGACAAGATCATCGAAATCTTCACTGGCTTCAGCGATTGCTTCGCGGCTTTTTTCAAGCAGCAAAATACCCGAGCGAATCGCAATCCGTGCGACAGGTCGGGTTGCAGAGATCACGGCCGGGAGCGCAGCAAAGGCTACCAAGGCCGCGCCAACGCCAAGCGTGACCTGACCACTACGGGTTTTCATCATGTTCTGTAGGAATTGCATGCCTGACCTCCTGGTCTTGAATTAAAAGGATCGGGTGTGTGAGTGGGTTTTGGATTTCCCCGATAGGGAAAGACCGAATAGGGATAAGTCGTCTTGATGTTGCCCTTTGAGTGCTTCATATTCATCCTGAATCAACTCGGTGCCATAGATGCGCTCAAGTCCCCGTATGGCAAAGTGGCTTTTGGCAATGTCCTGAAAATGCTGCATAAAGGCCACGTTAATGAGGGCCGCACTTCCTGCGCCGATTACTGGAATCGTCAAGGCCATGGCCTTTTGGGAGAGGGCCAAGCCAAAGCGTTCGGAAACGGTCTGCATCAGCTTCACCAACACGGGCGCATGGGCCCCAGGACGCGGCTTGGCCAAAAAGTGCGCTGCCTGCGCGATGGGAACCTCAAGCGAAAGTCTGAGCCCGTAATATCCGGTTTCGGAGGCATCATCCACCTGGCTTGGCCCTCCCAGCGCAAAGACTTCGAGACAGGCAAGACGGGTCTCCAGCCGATCGAGCGATTCTCCCGAGGCTCTGGCAATTTCTGCAATCGAACGCATCATCAAAACCGTCATGACCGGCAGCTCCACCACCATAGCGGGTGCGCCTAACAAGCCTCCGAGAGCCCCACTCATACCGCCCATCCAGCGATAGTGCTTACGATGATCGGCTGAGGCTTCACTCGCCTTGGGATCGAGACCACGTAAGGCCAGCGTAAGCGCGGCTTCAAGCGCCTTTTCGGACCATCGTTGGGCCTTCTTTGCCCATCGACTGGGCAATAACTGGGTCGCCACCTCGATCGGCGTGCCCACGAGATTACTGAGGCGCGCGGCAAAGCTTGGATGTTCCAGACATTCATAGGCTTTGATCAGAATCTCATGATCCTGAACCGACAGACGGAAAGCCTGCTGAGTGGCGGGTTCGCTGGTTAAGAGATACACAATAGCGTGGCAGAATGGAGTTGAAGCTACTGTAGCAATCCTCGATGACGGATTGATGACAGTGTCCGCGTCATCGATGTTCCAAATTGGTGCTGTTTGCGTGGCCGTGTAGACCTAAAACGAACCGTCCCTGTCCTGTTTTTCTGCGTGCCTCCCCTTTGTGCTTCGGCGCGGTTGGCCATTAATCCCCGTTTCTTGATCCACCACTCCCCGGAGACGATCAGGCATAAGAAATGCTATTGTCATATTCGTCTGGCAGAGTTTCGCGCCACTACCATGAGAC
>CAYFLM010000182.1:0-2466 GCA_964343925.1 uncultured Methylococcus sp. | reverse complement strand
GTTGCTTCACGAAGTATTCGATCATCATGTTGTTGTCATTCGCCGTATGAGCAAGAAGCATGTCTCTACGGATCTCGATGGGGTCTACTAGGCTTGAGATGGTGTCCCAATGGGTGATGTTCTGAGTCAGTTTGAATTGATCGGGAAAATATTCGATGACAACTTTTTCATCCATATAAACCTGATTGAAGACAATCCGTTCTTCACTTTCCTTTTGCCAGATCTCACGGGTATTAAGGTCAGGACGATATCGTTCAATGCGGTTAGGTGTTCTAAAGAAATGCCATAACTCAGTCTTGATGGGCTGATTCTTGGATTTCCAGCGGGTCTGATACTGGCAGGCAATCGGTGTGGCGGGGTCCATCCCCCGCGTCGATTGAACTAATCGATGATTTTTCCCTGTGGATTCAACATAGCCACAGGATGTAATAAGCAACATCAAGGGACACCAAACCCATCGATTGAGTAGCCGTATGTTCATCGCCCTCCAGCAGAGTCAAATCCAAAAGCCTGATGCATGATGTGGAAAATCACATTATTCTCGAGTGTCCCCCGAAAGCGGTATGCCTGAGGGCCAGTGGCATAGATTGCCACATCCTCGCCTGCATGTGTCTCACTCCCGTGCTTGAGGGGCACGAGCGATTGTTGATGGAAATCCTTATCGCTGGTATCGACAGCGGTGAGGTCCTCCTTCCTGCCTGCATTGGAAGCATAACCAGGACCATCAGCGGCAGAATGTGCGTTAAACCCCGGGCCATTGGCATAGGAGAGTGTGGCATAGGGCAGGTGATCATCGGCTAAAGCATAGCCCTCCTTGGGATGATCAAAGGCAATCACTTTTCCCAGTATGTTATTGCCCCTCACAGGATATCCCGCAATGGTAAAGACGTGGCTGTGATCCGCAGTGACGATGATGAGGGTTTCATCGAGCAGTCCCAGTTCTTTCAGCGTTTTTTGCGTTTTTTCGACAGCATCGGATAAAGCGATCGTATCGGTCAGGGCCCGGTAAGCGTTGCCGACATGATGTGCCTGATCAATACGCCCCGCCTCTACGTGCAAAAAGAAGCCTTTGGGATTTCGGCTAAGCATGCGCACAGCGGTATCCGTCATTTCTGTAAGGCTCGGTTCTCCCGCATCGGATCGATTTCGGTCTGCTTCATATTGCATATGCGAGGGTTCAAAGAGGCCCATGACCTGATGGCCCAGTGTGGGATTGATTTTCTGGAACCCTTCCCGCGTTTCCACATACTGACGACTGTGCTGCTGGCGTAGCCATTCTGCAATGAGGTCACGGTTATCCTTGCGATTTCCTTTTTTTGCCGAGTATTCACGATCATTTTCAGTATTGGGCTTGAAGTTGGCTCGACCGCCGCCAAAAATGACGTCAATGCCATCACCATGCTCAAATTCGACGAGTTGTCTTGCGATGTCATGAACTCGACATTCTGTGCCAGGCAGATTCGCATCCGATTCCCAATCCCGGTTGCTGGTATGGGCATAAGTGGCCGCCGGTGTTGCATGAGTGATCCGCGCGGTTGAAATCACACCGGTCGACTTCCCATGATCTTCACTCAGTTCCAAAATGGTTTTAGGGCTATGGCCACTGAGGTCGCGAAGACAGTCTTCTGTCGTAACCCCCATCGGTACCGTCTGGTCGACACCGACATGATCGCCCAGCGTCTTTATTCCCGTTACCATGGCCGTCATTGTTGGGGCTGAATCAGGCGTTTGTTGATCCACGCTGTACACTTTGGAGAGTGCCCGCCAAGGAAAGTTTTCGAATGACAGAAGCGTTTCCTCACCACTTTGTGCGTGTTGTCCTTGACCGGTTCCGATGATGTCAGGTTGCTGGCCTTTGAGGATACGGGCGGCGGTAATGGTGGAGATACCCATACCGTCACCGATAAACAGGATGATGTTCTTAGCCTGTCGACCGTTGACAGGGGGATCACTCAGATCATCTGCTGTTTGAGCTCCACTGGTGTACCACTGCTCTGGAGAGGATGCGGGTGGTTCAAAGGTGTCCGGAGTTGCTGCATAAGCGTGAGCGGACTGAAAAATAGTCAGAATGACGATAGAAAGTTGGCTTAGGCGATTCATCCGGGATCACTCGTAACTACAAAGGGAATGCATAATAGGTGCAGATCATTAAATTAAGATTAAAAAGCTGGTGAACTGATGCGATCAGACACTCACAGAATACCAACTCAACCGGTTGAATTCATGCACATTAAAATCATGATGGGACTTATGTGGCTCATTCCTTGGGATGTCTATGCCCAAACGTCCACCGATACTGCTGCTTCGTCACCCATATTTGTCTGGGTTGCAACGAGTTTATTCTTGCTGGCATTCATTATCGGGATGTTGGAAGAATGGACACATCTTCGAGCATCAAAGCCTATGGTATTCGGGGCGAGTCTTCTCTGGGTGATCATCGGGTATCTCTACACGGAATCAGGCCAA
>CAYFLM010000181.1:0-2504 GCA_964343925.1 uncultured Methylococcus sp. | reverse complement strand
GGGAATGGGCGGTATCGTCTGCAGGTAGCCATGAGTTGGCCCATTGCTATGACCTAGCATGGCAATGGACGTCATCCCCCTATGTAGCCTATCCAGGATACGCAGCAGCCGAAGGTGCCGTAGGGGAATACAACGGTAAGTTCATGATTAACCAAATGGTGCTTAAGGGTGGATCACTTGCAACGCCCAAGGATCATAGCCGTCCATCGTACCGAAATTTTTATCCGCCATCGGCACGTTGGCAATTTTCGGGTATCCGTCTTGCCCAATAAAGACGCCCTAACCGCTTAAATCATCATCAGGGAATCACGCATGAATGAGAACAAAACCGTTGTTGATCGCTGGTTTAGAACTCAATCCGGGGAAATCGTGATTGCCCAATTCCCAAACTGGCCTCTGATGGCTTGGGCGATAGCCGCTCTTCTGGAGAGATTGGCCCCACCGGAGCCCGAAATAACCATCAAAATCCTCAGTGGTGTTGGATTTCTGGCTCTAGTGTATTGGGCCTGGTTAGAGATTCAATCCGGAGTCAATCTATTCCGGAAGGCCCTTGGCGGAGTGGTCCTTGTGGTGAGTATTATTAGTCGAATGCTTGGGTAAAACCCAAGCACTCAGTGGATAAAATAGTAGACAGGGTCAGTTGAGTTTTAATTACTGACAGTCATCTTCGACCGTAAGCGCCTGACAGGATCCGTCAGGCCCGATAAATGTAGTGGCCCTGTGTTTGAAATAGACGCTGAAGCCTATAAAGAAAATTATAAGCAGCAGAAGAAGGACGAATTTTTCTCGCATACCGATAATGCAAAACAGCCTGTGGCCCATTAGGGGCCACAGGCGACCACCCTCTGATTATTTAAGACTGAGCACCCACTGAACAAGCGTCTTGGCTTCTTCAGGCGTTACGGCATTGGGCGGCATTGGCATCCCCCCCCAGACTCCGCCCCCACCTTTCACAACCTTTTCGGCCAGCTGGTTGGTGACATCCTGTCCGGCATACTTGGCCGCCACATCCTTGTAGGCAGGACCGACTACCTTGTGATCGACGGCGTGACATCCGAGGCAACCCTTACTCTTGGCCAATGACTCATTGGCTTCTACCTGAGAAACCATTGCGATGGCTGCCACTAGGCCCGTTAGCAAAATTTTCATCTCTCTCTCCTAAGCTATTGTTATTAAATCTTAGAGTAAGACAACCCCGGACTGGAGTTGGTTCCAGTGTGCGACAAAATGCAAAACTGGAGAACGAAAGTCACACTCATCTCCAAGGTTCTCAGGCATCTTTCGGCCACAAAATCAGGGCATGATCGTTGCATCGTACCTGATAGCTCAAGTTCAAATGGGGTACGCAATCATTATCTCTGAGGTTTCGAGCCGACTCCTCTGATGTCAATTGTGTAGCAGATGCACCATGAACGAAGCACTTGAACCATAACGTTACATTTTCATTCGACTTGGAGAACATCCTATGCCCCGCGATACACTGACCCTTCTTCTCGCCGGTGGGCACGGTTCTCGACTTCATCCTCTAACGCGCGACCGCGCCAAACCCGCCGTGCCATTTGGTGGCAAATACCGAGTCATCGACTTCACGCTGTCTAATTGCCTTCAGTCCGGTCTCCGTAAAATTCTGGTTCTGACTCAGTACAAATCACAATCGCTACATCGGCACTTAAGAGATGGGTGGAGTATTTTTAACCCCGAATGCGGTGAATTCATCACGACAGTCCCACCCCAGATGCGCGGCGGGGATTCCTGGTATCAGGGAACCGCTGATGCCGTTCATCAAAATCTATACATGCTGGAGAGACATAAGGGCGACAAGGCCTTAATTCTTGCCGGCGATCACATTTATCGCATGGACTATGCGGCGATGTTGCAATTCCATGAAGAAACGGGCTCAGACCTCACCATCGCTTGCATGCAGGTCCCCATCTCAGAAGCTCATGCCTTCGGGGTCATGAAAACTGATGAAAACCAGCGAATTCTGGATTTCAAGGAAAAACCGGAACATCCGGATCCCCTGCCGAATGATCCCTCCGTGGCTCTGGTATCGATGGGGATATATGTCTTCTCAATGCCCCGACTGATTCGCGCACTCATCGAAGATCATGAGGACCCGAATTCATCGCATGATTTTGGCAAGGACATCATTCCACGACTGGTCGAGAGTGATCGAGTCTACGCTTATTCCTTTGGAGAAGATCGTGGCCGTGTGACACCGGATCGATATTGGAGGGATGTGGGTACCATTGACGCCTATTACGAGGCTAACATGGACCTACTCGAGCCTATCCCACCCCTTAATCTCTATCAGGATGATTGGGCGATCAGGACCTATCACTCGCAAAATCCACCCGCCAGAATGGTACCTGGCAAACAGGGTGAAGACGGCTTGTTAGTAAATTCAATTCTGGGGAGCGGCGCGATCATTATGGGCGGAATCGTACGCCACGCGATTCTCTCATCGCGGGTTAGGGTCCATACGAATGCCATCATTGAAAACG
>CAYFLM010000180.1:0-2532 GCA_964343925.1 uncultured Methylococcus sp. | reverse complement strand
AAGCTACAGCTCGCGACCAAAACCAACAATTGGGCGACCTATCTTGACTACACCCGCTCTATCAATGAGCAAAATGAAAAGCTGTTGACCCTTAGAGGTCTTCTGGACTTCAACTATGATCGTGCGGAAGTGCCACTGGACGAAGTGGAATCCGCGAAGGATATCGTCAAGCGTTTTGCGACGGGCGCGATGTCTTTCGGATCCATCTCCTATGAGGCGCACACCACGCTTGCCATCGCCATGAACCGCATCGGCGGTAAATCCAATACCGGTGAAGGTGGGGAGCTTGCGGAGCGCTTTAAGCCACTGGCTAACGGCGATTCCATGAGATCGGCCATCAAGCAGGTGGCTTCAGGCCGCTTTGGTGTAACGACGGAATATCTCGTCAATGCTGACGATATCCAGATCAAGATCAGTCAGGGTGCAAAGCCGGGTGAAGGTGGACAGCTCCCAGGGCACAAGGTGGATGCAACGATTGCAAAGGTTCGTCACTCAACCCCGGGTGTTGGTCTCATCTCCCCTCCTCCACATCATGACATTTACTCAATTGAAGATCTGGGCCAGCTGATTCACGACCTCAAGAACGTCAATCCTGAGGCACGGATCAGCGTAAAACTCGTCTCTGAAGTGGGTGTCGGTACGGTTGCGGCGGGTGTGGCCAAGGCGCATGCCGATCACATCACGATTGCAGGTTACGACGGAGGCACCGGAGCAAGCCCGATTACATCCATTAAGCATGCCGGTCTCCCATGGGAAATTGGTTTGGCTGAGACTCACCAGACACTGGTCTTGAATAAGTTGAGAGGCCGGGTTTGCGTTCAGGCAGATGGTGGGCTCAGAACCGGTCGCGACGTTGTCATGGCCGCACTCCTCGGCGCTGATGAATTCGGATTTGCGACGGCCCCCCTCATTGTTGAGGGATGCATCATGATGCGCAAATGTCATCTCAATACCTGCCCCGTCGGTGTTGCAACGCAGGATCCTGAGCTCAGAAAGCGGTTTACGGGACAGCCAGAACATGTCGTCAATTTCTTCTTCTTCATTGCAGAAGAAGTCCGTCAGCTCATGGCTAAGCTGGGTTATCGCAGCTTCAACGAAATGATCGGTCAATCCGATCGTCTCGATATGAGAAAGGCCGTTGAACACTGGAAGGCCTCCAAAATCGACTTCTCAAGGCTCCTCTTTAAGCCTAAAGCGGGTGCTGGGGTTTCGATCTACAACACGGAAGTTCAGGATCACGGACTCGACAAGGCACTGGATCGTAGCTTGATTCAGAAGGCCGAGCCCGCTCTTAAGGAAGGTAAGGCGGTTCACTTTGATTCCGATATCCACAACTACAATCGTACGGCGGGAGCCATGCTCTCGGGTGAGGTGGCCAAGCGTTATGGCCATCAAGGACTTCCTGAAGATACGATTCACGTCAAACTCAACGGAACCGCAGGTCAAAGCTTTGGTGCCTTCCTTGCACGTGGTGTGACCTTTGAGCTTTCCGGTGAGGGTAACGATTATGTAGGTAAAGGTCTCTCCGGTGGCCGTATCATCATCTACCCGCCTGCGAATTCTCCACTGATTGCCGAGAACAACATTATTGTGGGCAATACCGTGCTCTATGGCGGCATTGAAGGTGAATGTTATTTCCGTGGGGTTGCCGGTGAACGCTTTGCGGTGCGTAACTCCGGCGCCGTAGCGGTCGTAGAAGGCGTGGGTGATCATGGCTGTGAATACATGACCGGCGGATGCGTGGTGGTTCTTGGTGAAACAGGCCGTAACTTCGCAGCCGGTATGTCAGGTGGTGTGGCGTACGTTCTGGATGAAGGCGGTGATTTTGATCGTCGCTGCAACCTCGCGATGGTGGATCTCGAACCTATTCCTGAGGAAGCCGACCTCCTCGAAAAGCTGGAACATCAGGCGAATGACCTTGAGTCCCATGGTCTTGTCGACCTCATGCATGACATGACACGGCAGGATGCAAAACGGCTCAAGACGCTGATAGAAAAGCATCGCCGTTATACGGGCAGCGAAAAGGCCAAGCGTATCCTGGACAATTGGTCGACCTATTTGCCTAGGTTTATCAAGGTGATGCCGGTGGATTATCGTCAGGCACTTGAAAAGATGCAGAAGGCCCAAGAGCAGGGTCATTCAAAACACTAAGATCGACGGGGCCATACGGCCCTCGCCGGGACTTTAAACGTGCCCAGGGCACACGAGAGGAAAACAGAGTATGGGTAAGCCTACGGGTTTCATGGAAATTGGACGCAAGGATCGTCGCTACACCTTGGTGGCGGATCGCGTTCAGAACTACAAGGAATTCGTCATTCCCCTTTCGGAAGATGAACTCAAAAGCCAGGGTGCACGCTGCATGGATTGCGGTATCCCCTACTGCCACAATGGATGCCCGGTCAACAACATCATTCCGGACTGGAATGACCTCGTGTACCACGGCGACTGGCGGGAAGCCATTGATGTGCTTCATAGCACCAACAATTTTCCTGAATTCACTGGAAGAATTTGTCCTGCACCGTGTGAAGCGGC
>CAYFLM010000179.1:0-2545 GCA_964343925.1 uncultured Methylococcus sp. | reverse complement strand
GGATCAAACAGAGAGGCAATCAAAGCCCCCTGATTGCTCTGCTTTAAAAATTCCTTTTCATAACTCGTAAAGATCTCATCGCCGAAAGCGCCGTAGTAGGCGGCGGTAAAGCTTCCACCTGACACACTGCTGATCGAATCCACTTCGCTCAAAAGAGAGACCGTATGCCCGTCGTTGAAAACCGGGGTATCGCGAAGTGCCTTGAGAACCCCATAGGAAAAGGCCGCGGCTCGGGTGCCACCCCCCGAAAAGGCCACCATCACGAGGGTGTCACCAAAATTCCGGCCCCGTGTGTTTAAGAGTCGATAGCCCTGCTCAAAATTCACGTCTTTCAAGGGTTCATTTCGGGTTGAATTAAACGTCGAACAGCCGACTTGAGCCAACAGGAGAATAAAGACCAGAAATCGCATCACGGGGTTTTGAAGGGGTACGGGAATAACAATCGGTGCACTGTACCTGATTGCTTTAAAACCGGGCAAGCCACTTCAGAAGGGAAAGGAAGATCCGGCTGAGGCTTGATCTTTCAAGCTCAAGTATCAGGCACTCATCGTCACAATGGCCCCATGACGAAGATACCGAGAACCCTTGATCAGCCTATTACCCTACTC
Source organism: uncultured Methylococcus sp. (assembly GCA_964343925.1). Lineage (GTDB taxonomy): Bacteria > Pseudomonadota > Gammaproteobacteria > Methylococcales > Methylococcaceae > UBA6136. The sequence goes on along the minus strand of CAYFLM010000179.1, from coordinate 1,937 downwards.
CTCTGGAGTGCCGATGAACTGGTTCCCTTCTGTGCCGTCGTGATCATTGGCATGTTGATGGGGCAATTTCTTATCGCTTTAGTCGTTGCACTCGGCGTCACCCGCGCCTATCGGAGGTTTCGGGATATTCATCCCGATGGTTATCTCTTTCATCTCGCCTATTGGTATGGGTTCATGCCCATCAACTCAAGACACTTTCCGAACCCATTTATTCGGACCTTCTATCCTTGAAGCTTCAACGTCTCATCCAAACCTGGAACCAAGTTCAGGAGGAAAACCGCCTGCATCGCTGGCTGCTTGTTGCGCTGACACTCAGCAATCTTTGCCTGGGCATCTTGGCCTTGAATAGCGATCACACCCTGGTTCTGGTGCCCCCCCATCTCACAGAGCCCGTGCAGCTGGCAAGAAACCAAGCCTCGGCTTCCTTAAAAGAAAGCTGGGCACTTTATATTGCTGAACTCATCGGCAACGTCACGCCCGACAACATCGAATTTATTCGTGAGGCACTCGGGACCCTGCTTGCCGCCGATCTCTACCGTTCCGTATTGGATGGCCTATGGGATCAGACTCAGGCCCTCAAAGATGAAAGGATCAGTCTCAGTTTCAAACCTCGCGAGGTTGTCTACGAATCTGAAACCGACCGGGTCTTTGTGACCGGTACGCTGGTGACGCAAACGCCTGGCGGCGCTCCGGATAGACGGAATCGAACTTATGAGATGACCGTCGATATCGAACATTACCAGCCCAGAATCAAAAGTCTGGATGTCTACGCTGAAGAACCGAGAGTCCTTTCCAACACCCACCTAAGGAGAAAAACCGATGCCTCCAAGAGTCCTGCTTCCTAGTCTGCTGTGCCTTCTTTATCTTCATGCACTTCAAGCGGAAGAACATCATGACAGCCCAAAGATTCCGGCCCGGTGGCTGAGTGATAACACCCATCAGGAACGCGAACACATCACGGTTACACCCGGAAGAAATGCAACGATCCCGATTGCCATAGGCCATCTCAATCGATTGATATTACCTTTTGAACATCCGGAAATTCGAACCATCGATACCGCGACCACCGAACTCAAGGGACAAGTCCTGTATGTTGCACCGGATCAGGACCGACCCATTACCCTTTATGTGACCGATGAAAAGTCCGATCTCAATGCGCTATCACTAACCTTAGCGCCGAAAGCCATCCCCCCGCGTGAACTGACGATTCAGTTAGCGCGTGCCGAAGTCGCCACACCAGTATCCACGCATTCAACCCATCGCAGCACCGTTGATGATGGAGCGCAGCAGGACCCCGTTCAACACCTCAAAACGGAATTGAGAGCGCTTGCCATGAAAGTGACGCCCGAGGGTTACCAGGTCCGCGCACCTAAAAAAGGTGAACAGGTCCACTGCCGGCAGGCGGGTCTTGATGTCAGAACCCATCAGATTCTGGAAGGTCGGGAAGACCGTATTGCCATTGCCAAAATCACGAATCTCAGTGGTCAAGCGCTCACACTCGATGAGAGTCAATGTGCCGATGATCAGAAACTGACGCTTGCGATTGCCGCCTGGCCGAGAACCACGCTGCCCCATCAGATGAGCACTGAGGTGTTTGTGGCCTTTAAACCCAAATCCAGAGCGGACATCTCGAGCACCCATCAATGAAGATCGATGTGCGTAGCCTCTGGGGGAAGCTCTCACCTCAGCGACAGCGACTTTTGATTCTGGCATTGTCCGGGATGATCGGCCTCACGCTCCTATCGATCATGGTGATTCTGGTACCCTCGCCACGCAAGATGGGCTCAGGGCCCAAACTCCCAAGACATCTCCTGACCGATGCGGATCCCAGGAACCTCGGCATTGAAAGTCTTTCGGCAAGCCTTAGGGAACTCCAGCAGAAAAATGAGCGGCTTGAAAAGACGCTCAAGGAATGGGAGTCCAAGGTTCAGCAAAAG
>CAYFLM010000178.1:0-2586 GCA_964343925.1 uncultured Methylococcus sp. | reverse complement strand
ACTCTTAAAGGACCTTGAAGTCCTGATGCCAGCATTCCTCCAACCGTCGATCCCATGGGCAATAGCAGGGGATCGAAAGCCAGGGTTTGACCCTTTTCACCGAGCACATCCAGAAGTTCCTGAACCCCAGTTCCTGATCTCACCGTGACATAAAGTTCTGCAGGTTCATAGGTCAAAATGCCTTGCGCGGACCGAGTAGAAAAAACCGTTCCGGAAAGATTGCCACCTAAAAACCCCTTACTACCCAAACCCTGAATACGAAGCCCACCGGCTTTAACCTCTGGTGCATTGAGCATCTCTCGAAAGGCTCTAGTGAGCGGTTCCATTAAAAACGCTCCAAGTCCGGGAAGGGCCGCTCTCCGTGATGGACATGCTCACGACCAAATTCTGCACACCGCTTTAGACTGGGAATGCCCTTGTCTGGATTCAACAGACCGGTTGGATCAAATGCCGCCTTGAGTGCCATAAAGCACTCACGCTCAGCCTCAGTGAACTGGACGCACATGGTATCCAGCTTTTCCAGACCCACACCGTGTTCCCCCGTAATCGACCCCCCCATTTCGATACACCGAATCAAAATGTCATCTCCGAATGCTTTGGCACGTTTCCACTCGGCATCATCCGCTGCATTGAACAGGATGATGGGGTGCAGATTGCCATCACCCGCATGAAAAACATTGAGACATCGAAGCTGGTAATGGGATTCAAGCGTCTTGATGTAACCTAGGATATCCGCCATGCCGCGTCTTGGAACCGTCCCGTCAATACAGTAATAATCCGGTGCCAAGCGCCCTGCTGCAGGGAATGCATTCTTTCTACCGCTCCAAAATTTCTGCCTTTCTTCCTCAGAAGTTGATACAGCGACTCTTCTGGCACCGGCTTCTGTCAGTAATTTCTGAACAAGGTCAATCTCAGCCTCGACCTCAATCTGAGTACCATCTGATTCACATAAGAGCAGAGCTTCGGCCTCAAGGTCGTATCCCGCATGAACGAAGGCCTCCACAGCCTGCGTTGTGGCACGATCCATCATCTCAAGCCCTGCGGGGATGACCCCACTTGCAATGATGTGTGCAACGGCGTTGGCCGCAGCCTCATTGGAGTCAAAACTTGCCAAAATGACCCGTGCCGTTTCTGGGCGAGGCAAGAGTCTAAGACTCACCTCTGTCACCACGAGCATCATGCCCTCGCTACCCGTAATTAATGGCAATAGGTCCAGGCCCCCGGAATCAGCAGAGTGACTGCCTATCTCAACAATTTCTCCAGACGACAGAACCCCCCTGACCCGCAAGAGATTCTGGAGTGTCAGTCCATATTTGAGACAATGAACACCACCTGAGTTTTCCGCAACATTTCCGCCTACCGTACAAGCCAACTGAGAAGAAGGATCAGGCGCGTAAAAGAGGCCGTAGACTGAGGCGGCTTGACTCACCACAAGATTTCGAACTCCAGGCTGAACCACACCCACTCGCTGCAGGGGATCAATATCCAAAACCTGGTTCATACGACTGGTGGACAGCACCACTGAGCCTTCTGTTGGAATAGCCCCACCTGAAAGACCGGTTCCAGCACCACGCGGGACAATCGGAACGGCAAATTGGGAACAGATTTTCACGATATCAACAATCTGTTGCTCTGTGTAAGGCAGGACTACGATCATGGGAAGACCGCGATATGCGGTCAGAGCGTCACACTCAAACGCACGTAACTCTTCAGGTTCCCGAAGAACAAAGCCCGCTCCCACAACCGCTTCTAAAGCATCGCAAAGCTCCGAAATTCGGGCGCTGGCTGGATCAATAGGCCTCATGTTCTGGGGCCTCTAGGTTTAATCATAGTATTTGGCCTGTAAATAAGACGTAATTACCCAAAAACTCTTATGGTTTTGTATCTATACGTTCGAAGACTCGCAAGGTAGCATCCTACTGCACAAATCGAAAATGGAGTCTCGGGTTGTGTTGAGTCTTGGTACCTCCTTGAATCCACGCTCCGATACGGGGGACATTTCGATTGTTGAGGATCGTGGATTTTTTTCGGCCTTGGCATCACCGGTACAACCCGAACTCCTGAAGTTCAATCTTGCTCATGCCACACCATGATCGAAGCCCCTGATCCGGTCCAAGCCTTCCTCCCCTACCCCATTCATCGGATAAGTGAATCCTCAGAGGGACCCCTCAGTGGATTAAGGCTAGGTGTAAAGGATATTTTTGACATGCGCGGTTATCCCACCGGTTGTGGCCAACCGACACAACTGGCTCGATCCGGAATCAAAACGCGAACTGCCCCAATTGTTCAACAACTTCTTGATCACGGGGCCCTCTTTGTCGGCAAAACACAAACCGTTGAGCTGACTTACTGCATGACCGGTAAAAACATGCATTTCGGCACCCCGTTGAATCCAGCTGCCCCCGACCGACTTCCAGGAGGGTCCTCATCTGGATCCGCAAGTGCAGTCGCTGCAGGGCTTTGCGATATAGGACTAGGATCGGATACGGGCGGTTCCATACGAGCGCCTGCCAGTTATTGCGGGCTCTTTGGCATCAGACCCACTCAAAATCGGCTGAGTCTTGAGGGGGCGATGCCCCTCGCGCC
>CAYFLM010000177.1:0-2613 GCA_964343925.1 uncultured Methylococcus sp. | reverse complement strand
GGGTCTGATTTGATGGATTTTTTTTGAACAATTTTTCGAACGCTTTGGATGACCAAGTCCGACCACCCGGCATCATGCATCAGGGCTTCAAGACGATCAGCATGGTAGCCATATAACGTCGTCCGCCAGCGAAGATAGCCTTCCCGAGTCATGGGAAAATCCTGCCGCGGCAAAGACCACCTTGCAATATGCTGACCCCGAGCCGCAATTCGAACGGCCAAAGAGGCCTCGGGCGCAAAACGCTCAAGGCTCTGCGTCATCCTTTGGCCATAGAGCCATTCCTTGGGAACGGAGACACCCTCAAGGTCGAGTTCCTGGTTGGGGTCCTGCCGGTTAACCGCATCAATTGCGGCGTAAATGGATTCAAGGGGTGTCTGGTTCATAGCAGCTTTAAGAAGAAATTCACACGATCCTTGACCTCAAAGGCAAAAGCCTTCAAGACGATCAATAAAAGAGCATGTAGAATTGGAACGTTCGATGGAGGGAATGATTGGATGCATATTCTTTTGAGCAACGATGACGGCTATTCTGCCGAAGGACTGAGGGCCTTGGCAAACGCTCTTGAGAATCACGCCCGCATTACCGTCGTAGCCCCAGAGACCAACCAAAGCGGTGCCAGCAATTCTTTGACGCTGGAATCTCCGCTTCGGGTCAGTCGGGCCGACAATGGGTTTATCAAAATCAACGGCACCCCGACCGATTGCGTCCACCTCGCCATCACGGGCCTTCTGGATGAAGAACCCGATATGGTCATCGCCGGCATTAATCACGGCGCAAACCTCGGAGACGATACCCTCTACTCCGGCACCGTTGCCGCGGCAACCGAGGGACGATTCTTGGGCCTACCCGCAATTGCCATCTCGCTCGCATCGCCCAACCCCAAACACTTTGAAACCGCCGGCAGAGTCGCCGTAGAGCTGGTTGACCGCGTTCGCCGCTGGCCACTGCCTAAAGACACCCTATTAAATGTTAATGTCCCGGATCTTCCCTGGGATGAGATCAAGGGATACCAATCGTGCCGACTGGGTCAGCGACACAAAGCAGAACCCGTCATTCGCCAACAGGATCCGAGAGGGCGCGATATTTTTTGGGTCGGCCCCGCAGGCCCCGAGCAAGACGCAGGACCCGGAACCGATTTTCATGCCATTCGTACAGGCTATGTCGCCATCACACCACTCCAACTTGACCTTACCCGCTATGATCAGGTGGATACCCTAGCGCATTGGCTTGAGGGTCAGACCTCATGAACCAGCGCATCGAGGGGATTGGTATGACCTCAAGGCGAACGAGGGAAAGGATGGTTGCACGCCTCAAGGAACAGGGCATTCGCAACCCCGATGTCCTTAGGGTTATGCTGGAAACCCCTCGACATCTCTTTGTTGAAGAGGCACTACAAAGTCGGGCCTATGAGGACACCGCCCTTCCTATAGGCTTCAACCAGACCATTTCCCAGCCTTACATCGTCGCTCGGATGACCGAACTCTTATTAGAGCGAGGGCCGCTCGACAAAGTCCTCGAAATAGGAACGGGCTCTGGCTATCAAACCGCCATTCTGGCTCAGCTCGTCAACCGCGTGCACACGGTAGAACGGATCTACCCCCTACAACAGCGTGCCAGACGGTGTCTTCAGGAGCTACACCTCAGAAATGTCCGCCTCAAGCATTCGGATGGTGGATGGGGCTGGGACGAATATGCGCCGTACGACGGCATTCTGGCGGCCGCGGCGCCGAGTGAAGTCCCGGAATCCCTGCTGAGTCAAATGGGGCGACGGAGCGTTATGGTCCTTCCCGTTGGGGATCAACGCGGCCAGATCCTAAAACGTATCACCAAGACGGAAAAGGGCTTCGAAATTGAGGAAATCGAACCCGTCGTCTTCGTCCCTTTTCTCCCCGGCGTCCTCTAGAATTCTGCGACTCCCAGCCCAAAAAACTCAAACGCTCAGTTTTTTGTTGTATTGAATTCATAACGCGTGTTAAACTGAAGTTCCTCCAACTAGCGTAAAACGCTTATCAAGTACTTTCGGAGCCTTTTTACAGGCTTTTGAAGTGGGAACGTAAAGGCCAGACCCGAGGGTCATCCTGAATCGTTCAGTTCCTGGCATTAAGCCGAAACCAGTAGAGCAGTCAAACAAAAAATCCCTTTGCTCCATGCATGTCGCTGAAGCTTTGGCCAAAATTTGTCTGTCACTACGCCAACCCGTGCAAAGCTCCCCTCCGTGGCTGGACATTGCACAAAGCGAGGTTCTTATGACGAAAGCCCTTATGATGACTCTGGCACTGGCTGCCAGTGGCCAAGTGATGGCTGAAATTGATGACGTGAACTATCAGGCTTCAGGACATGCGTCTTGGTACGGGCCCGGTTTTCACGGGCGCCGCACGGCATCCGGCGAACGTTTTGATCGCCATGCTTACACGGCTGCACACAAAACACTCCCACTCAACTCGTATGTCAGGGTCACCAACCTTGAAAATAACGAGTCTGTCATTGTCAAAATCAATGATCGTGGACCGCATGTACGCGGAAGACTCATCGACCTTTCGCAGGCTGCTGCGAAGGCCCTTCGATTCCGGGGCGGCAGCGCCCGAGTAGAAGTCGTCGCGCTCGACTAAGCGC
>CAYFLM010000176.1:0-2628 GCA_964343925.1 uncultured Methylococcus sp. | reverse complement strand
AACCCAAGGCTTCAAGACGTTTCATCACGGCGGGAAAATCGGGATTACCAAAGCTTTTGGGACCGATGAAGGCTTTGGTCGCCTGATCTTCTACATCCTCACGGCCGCCATCCCAATGCGCCTTGATGCCGAGGGCGGCATTGAGAATGGTCGGAGCATTTCTCGCATTTTGTCGGTGCTCGACACCCACGGCTTTGGGAAGTCCATCTGTACCGTAGAGTTCCGGGATATGACACGTTCTGCAACTGACGGTCCCGTCTATGGAGAGGCGGGTGTCAAAAAAAAGGGCTCTGCCCAGGTTGACGCGATTAGCCGGTGTTGGCCTTGCCGCCGTAGCGGCTGTATCGGGTAAGGGCTGAAATAGCGCCTTCGCTCTGGACATGAGGGGTTCGGCGTTGTCTGAAAGTGCGGTGCTGCAGTAAGACAACACGAGGACCCCACTCATCATGACAGCACGGTACCTTCGATTCATGGCGACTCCTTAAGATGTTGGCAGGCCCACTGGGCAACCGGATCTTCAGCAAGGAAGGGTTCCCAGGGGGACGTAAAAGCGGCGCTAGAGAGGATTTTTCCTTCTGCCCGAGGCTCTCCAAAATAAACTTGTGAGCGGTTTCGATAGCGTTGGCCAAGGCAATCATACTCGGTTCTGGTTTTGACTGAGCGATAGCTGATTTTGCCGATGCGGACGGGATGTTCGTAGCTCTGGATCTTCCACAGCGTACCACTCGTTTTGGATCGCTCAACCCAATCCTCTTCCACTTGAACCAGGGAGTCAGGTGAGGTTTTGATGTCTATCCAGCCCGCCTCTCCCAAAAGCGGATAGAGCAGGGTCAAGCTCAGCAGTATCCTAAAAAACATCACAGAATCCATGCAATATAAAGGGTAATTCTATGCTATTCGATTCGGAACGAGTGGCCTGTGATCCGATCACTGAGGCTAGTGAAAAAAAACCGAAAGTCCTTTGGCGATAAGCCAGCCAAAGAGGAGTTGCCCGAACAGGAAGAGGATAATCATGGCCGGAATGGCAGCGAGGGCCAATAGAATCAGGTTTTTAACCAGATTCGAAAAACTGATCTCAAGGCCTGAAATCACCACAGACGGGGTGCCCATTGGGGGTGGGGTCATCGGCTTTTCGTTGGGGATGGGTCGTTCTGCCAGGACCCGAAGTTCATTTTCACGTTGCTTTAAGGCGGACTCCCAAGCATCAATCGCCTTGAGGCGTGCTTCGTACGCCCGTAACTCATCTTCTCTAGCCTTAAGGGCATTCCAATCCTGTGCACCTTCTCGAGACCATTTCAGTTGCTCAGGGTCCAGTGGTGGAAGTTTTGCGTCCTTGTCTTGCATGGCGTCAGAGAGATCGAAGTTAGGGCGGTATATCGCCATTTAAGGGAGGTGCCGGTGGATCAAGTTTGAAGGTGAAATGCCACCATTCCTGTTCGTAGGGTTTAAACCCATGCCTTTCCATTAAACCATGAAGTCGCCGTCGATTCTGTTCAGCCGTTCTTGAGACCTTTGCATGGATGCCTGAATCAGGATCAAAAAAATCGAAGGGGGTCCCAAAATCGAGGCCTTGAATGCCAAGATCGATGGCAAGCCCGGTCCTATGGGTCGATTCCAGAGCGATGTAGCCCAAGGGGAATAATTCGCTTTTTTTGAGATGGGGAAAATAACGGGATCGGGTGCTGATATCAGGGCTTTTTGACCAATCGATAAAGGCATCTAAGGCGGCCTTGGGCCGGTAACAATCATAGACCTCAATGATGAGACCCTCCTGAATGGCGTCTCGGACCACCCCGGTGAGTGCGCGGGCAGCCAAGGGGTGTAACCAGCAATGGGGTCCCCCATAGCCGGGCACGGCTTGGCCGGTGAAATTCGAAGCGCCGGCATAGGGCATCCGCTCAACGAGCCCTGGGATCAGTTCACGTGCCAATACCGCACCTTCCGGTTGGGCATGAACAATGGAGACCTCAAGCGCAACTAACAGTAATGCCGCACTCAGCAGGTGGTGAACGAGGCCGTGATTACTCCTTTTCAGGTGTTTTGAGGCCACGAATATTCCGTAGGGTGACGGTAATATCATCCTCACTGGATGCCTTGAGGTAATCGTCTATGGTTTCAACGATATCCAAGTCGATGAATTCAGCGCGTGAGCCATCGATAATTAGGTGAGACTCGGGTTCTACGGAGGCGAGATGACTCCGTAAGAGCGACTTATTGATAAATGAGACATCTTTTCTGAACCGGATGAGGTAGTGGGGGCCATTTCGCGTGAGGCTAATCGCACGGTTCGAATTGGCCTTGAAGACGTAATAGATACCGAATGTCAATCCAATGGCGATGCCAATCAAAAGGTCCGTCGTAATGATGGCAAAGATGGTAATCAAAAATGGAGTCAGTCGATCCCTGCCTTCTCGATAGGAGGCCATGAAATGCCTTGGATGACAGAGCTTGAAGCCGGTGTACACCAGGATTGCCGCGAGAGCCGAAAGTGGTATGAAATTCAGCCAGCGCGCAAAAAAGAGAAAGCTCAATAGCAGCAGAACCCCGTGGAAGAAACAGGCCACCTTGGTTCTCCCTCCTGCATCGACATTCGCAGAACTTCGAACAATAACGGCCGTCAGGGGTAAG
>CAYFLM010000175.1:0-2642 GCA_964343925.1 uncultured Methylococcus sp. | reverse complement strand
AGGGAAGCGAAGTTCCAGTCGGTATTTTAAGAACGGAAAGGACTAAAGGGCTATTCCATGCTCACTAGAAGGCCCAGGAAAAGCCACCCCAGCTGATCATGGAGGGTGTGGTCGAGGAAAGGCCGCCGCTGAGTTGTCCGTAAATCGAGAAGTTTGGAACATACTTCCAGAGAAACCCTGCTCCTGCGACGGATTCCCCCGTTGAATATAAGGGTGATGAACTCGGGCTGTAAGGCGCCGTAAGGTCAGCGGTGTTGTAGGTGCCGTGGATAAAGAGATCGAGATCATCCCGGAACATCGGGCGCTGAAAGGCCCAGGAAAACTGAAACTCCCAGGTGTTTTGGTTGATTTCGTTGCGGGTTCGCAATGCAGCCAACGTGTAATTGAAGGAAATCTCCATGGGAAGCGTGTGTTCAACTGCAAACTGGAGCGTGGGCTGGAATCCGCCCCTCGTCGCATCATTACCCAGTAGATCAGTTGCAAAAAGTGACTCAAAGGCTATCGAAGGCTCGAAGAAATCATCACCTTGATCGATCAAGTGAATCAGGGCGCCGAAGGTCGGGGGTTCGAAGCCACGATACTGTCGATACCCGGAGGTAAATGAAAAGCCATTATCAATGACTCTCAATTCGATGTTATCCGTCAATCCATATTGAATCATGAAGGGGTTATTGAACTGTTCCCCCTCCTCAGAACTTGCGCCTATGTAACCAAATGGGGATATTTCAATCATGGCCATGCCTTCAGGCAGGGTATCAGTATTTTCTGGGTAGGACGGGATCTCAGGATCAGGCAACTCCTTTTCGCTATCTACGGCCAGTAACTGAGGTGAATGACATCCTAGCATCAGCAGTAGAGCAGACACACGGCATGTCACCCTGATGGGCGAGCATAGCAAGGGAGTGAGTATGTTTTTCATAAACGAACAAACCCGCTGAAGTGGGTTTTCTAGGACTCGCGTTGAATCGCTGGATGAGTCACCCATCCAGCGGAGTTCAACAAGGATTCTTCACGATCGGCAATGCTGACCTGAGCCGCGGGATTGGCAGCCTCCACGGCAGCCATAAATGTCATGCCGACGCGGGCCAAGGGGGTAAGACGGCGTTTGTTCATGTTTGGCTCTCTGGAGCGCTTATGGCACACCGGTTACAACGGCGCAACGGGACGCATCGTATCGACAATAGGATTGGAATTCAAGGATGTTGATCTCACCCATGCCCAGTAAGGAACACAAAAAACCGGATCCCATTGAAGGGGATCCGGTCGGTGTTTAAGGGACGGTGAATAGGCTTTTGGACCATTCAAAAAGCCTGGGTTGGAGTTCCTGTAAGGTTTGGATGTTCATGCTCATCTCAAAGAGATGGTGGATATCGATATCAAGGCCGATGCCATACACCTCTACGCCAATGTCAGCACATTGTTTCAAGATTTTGTGTACTTCCAGGGGATCATTGGGGATCCCGTCGGTAAGGACGAGCACTATCTTTCGAGGCTCCGGGGTCATCAAAAGCCGGCTGATGCCGTAGAGCAGCGCCTCGCTGAGTGGGGTACTCCCATCCGTTCCGATATCCAATCGATCGGTGCACTCGCTTAAACGCTCACCATGCGCCATCACTTCATAGACACGTTCATCCAGCCCTTTTGATCCTGGAAATGCCGTAATGGCCGTATTCACGCCAGGAATGGATTCCAGTGCTAAAGCCAGTGCTAGGGTGGCTTCCCAGGCAAGATCGATCCTTCGACGTGTGGCATGGGTGGGTGTGGCCACTGATGCTGACATGGAGGGTGAACGATCCAACAGCACATGAATCGCTGTTGCAGGTTTTATTCTTCGTTGTGCTCTCAGGTAGATGCGGTCATCCCCAAAGATGGACCGCGAGAGTTTTTTTCTTAAAATCCTGCGTCCTTTTCGAGCGGCAACCTGTCGATCCATGCGTTCTGATTGCACAAACCCGTATAGAGAGGTTGCAAGGGCTCTTGAAGCTAAGCGAATCCTTTCAAGTTGAAGTCGTCCTGTGGCCTCATTCCCTTTTGGGCGATCGGCTATGGGTAGACCCAGCCCGCGATGATCAGACGCAGCTTGTTCCATTTGCTGGCGAATGGGTGCAAACAAATCGCCTAAATGAGGACCCTCGTTCCATAAAGAAAAGTGACCCTCCATGGGAAGGGTGGCCTCCAACATCGGTGTGGAATGGGATTGAGCGTCCTGGGCGTCCTTGCTTTCACCTGCATCCGCCTGACGGCTTTTCTCTAAATTGTCGTGAGAGAAGTCGAGGAGTTGGCGAATCGATTCTGCCAGTCTCAAGGACTCGTGAGTGGAGGTTAAGTCGGGTGCCGTTCCCAGTAATGACTTTAATTGCTGGAGTGTTTTTGGATCTAGAAATTGCTGGAGTGTTTCATGCGAGACTTCTAGCAAAGGGATCAAGGAACGTTGCCCACACACACTGACCCTGAGATTGAAAAGGCAGAATGCTTCAAGGCTCAGGGAGGGTGCCTGTGTCCAATTCTGGGGCGCTATGTTGGAGGTATCGATAAGATGCTGAAGCGTTCGCTCAATGCTGATTTGGGTTCCGGGATAGTCCTCTGTGATGGCTTTTTCGATTCTGACATCTTCAATGATATTGAAGAGCGATCTTAAAAGA
>CAYFLM010000174.1:0-2655 GCA_964343925.1 uncultured Methylococcus sp. | reverse complement strand
ATGCTGCAGGATTTTGTCACCCGTGATGGGACCGACTATGGAAGGGTTGAGACTGCACTGGACACGAAAGTCCAGCAAGTCCTCTTTGCCCTCAAAAAGGGCCATGCGGTCATCGTTTACGATGAATCTTCAGAAAGCTTCACGATTCTTCCGAAAGAGGAAGCCAAAGCTTTATAATTTTCTGTTCGTATTTGCAGCCGACCCGCCGATGAAACCTCTGGACGCCAACGTACAACCCTCCCCGGATAATGAAACCCACCCCCCTATCCGAAGCTTCATTCGACGCCAGGGACGTTTGACCCACGGGCAAATCAAAGCCCTCGAAAACCTTTGGCCCCGTTTTGGCATTGAGCCTCAAGAGTCACTCAATGCCGAACAACGCTTTGGGGGAAAGGGACCCCTGGTGCTTGAAATTGGGTTTGGAAACGGTGAATCTCTGGCCCAGATGGCTGCTCAATACCCCGAGACCCATTTCGTCGGCATCGATGTTCATCTCCCCGGTGTTGGACATCTCTTGATGCGCCTCGAAGAACAGGGACTTGAGAATGTAAGGGTCTATGAAACCGATGCCGTTGAAGTGCTCAAGCAGGGTATCGAAGATGAAAGCCTGGATCGCCTGCAACTCTTTTTCCCTGATCCCTGGCCTAAAAAGCGCCATCATAAAAGACGTATCGTACAGCCCGAATTCATGGACTTAGTCATACGGAAACTTAAACCCCAAGGGGTCTTCCATGCGGCCACCGACTGGGAAGACTACGCCCATGGGATGGCCGAGGTGTTGAACTCCATCGATACCCTCCACTCCATGGCCGAAGATGGGGGTAGCTTTTCGCCAAGACCCGACTATCGACCTGAAACCAAGTTCGAAAGACGCGGTACCCGACTGGGTCACGGGGTTTTCGACCTTCTGTACCAAAAGTCCAGCACAGGCTAAAATTCAAGCCCTTGTTCTTGGTAAAAAACCTGACTCCGTCGCGACACCCCCGATAATCATGGATGCTTCACCCCCTTTTGAGCGGAAACCCTTACCCCTTCCCGATGGGCATCAAAAAGTCCTGCTGCATTCCTGTTGCGCCCCCTGTAGCGGAGAAGTCATGGAAGCCATGGTCGCTTCCGGAATCGATTTCACCATCTTCTTCTATAACCCCAACATTCATCCCGAGCGTGAATATGAGCTTCGGAAGAATGAAAACATTCGTTATGCCGAGGAATTTGGTGTCCCCTTTGTCGATGCGGACTACGACCGCGACAATTGGTTTGAGCGCGCCAAGGGGATGGAGTATGAACCTGAACGGGGCATACGTTGCACCATGTGTTTTGACATGCGTTTTGAACGCACCGCACTCTATGCTCATGAGCACGGCTTTCCGGTGATCACCAGTTCATTGGGGATTTCGCGCTGGAAAGACATGAATCAAATCAATGACTGCGGTCATCGTGCTGCCGCCCACTACCCCGACTTAATGTATTGGGACTATAACTGGCGGAAGGGCGGTGGTTCAGCCCGCATGATTGAAATCAGTAAGCGTGAAAACTTCTATCAACAGGAATACTGCGGCTGCGCTTACTCTCTGAGAGACACGAACGCCCACCGGACCGCAAATGGTCGGGAACGTATCAAGCTGGGTGTCTTATATTACGGTTCAGACAAGACCTGAACACTCCCGGGAGGAGCCTCCCGAATCGCCTCGGGTATCCTCGATGGCCCAATGATCTTGAACCGCTTGTTTCGACCCGTTTCTCCACTCAAAAGGAGGACGTTCCGCTTCGGCACATCAAACGTATCGGCGAGAAAATCCACCAAGTGTTGATTCGCTCTGCCATCAATCGGAGGGGCCGTGATGCGTATCTTGATCCGATCCCCATGAGGCCCGGCGATTTCATCTTTCGAAGCCTTGGGCTGAACATGGATCGAAAGCACTAAAGCAGCAGCGGATTCCAAGGTAAGGACCATCAACATCGTCGAATAAGATCTTAATGCTACACCTTTCCTCAGGCTGATCGTAAACTGGTGCTTTGAAACTCCCCTTTCATCTCAGTTAAATCCAGCATGTCTTTCTGCCATTTCACCCGATCTCTCTTAGTCTTGAGTGTCATCCTGCTTGCTGCCTGTAACGGGGGCAAGGATCCCAAAGACGTCGTTGCCAAGGTCAATCGTGAAAAGATTACCCGCTCTGATGTCGATTACCTTGCCAAGGAAATGACCTCCAAAAATAATGGCGAGCGCCCGAGCGATGAAATGGTGATCGAAGAACTGATCCGTATCGAACTCCTGAGACAGGAAGCGGATAAGGAAGGATTGACCCAAAGAGACAGCTACGAAATTCGTGAGCGAAATCTTAAGCGAAAGCTGGCAGCAGAGTTTGATGTTGAAAATTTCTTCAGCACGATGCTGACGATTACAGACAGTGAACTTCGGAGTATCTATCAAGAGCGCATTGCGAACACTAAACCTCAACAGTTCAGGGCGCGTCACATTCTTCTGGAAAGTCAGGATAAGGCCGAAGCGATCATCTCAGAACTCAACCACGGCGCTCGATTTGAAGAGCTCGCAAGGCAGAGCAAAGATCCCACCACCAGAAGCAAGGGGGGAGAAATCGGCTGGTTTGGCGCACACCAAACGTCCCCTGAGATCGCTGAAGCACTGAACAACAT
>CAYFLM010000173.1:0-2662 GCA_964343925.1 uncultured Methylococcus sp. | reverse complement strand
GCATCAACCTCGAATATTATTTTTCAACCATTGATAACTCGATTTATGGTGCAGGAACCAAGCTACCTCACAATGTGATGGGCCTGGTGGGGGTAGCGAACGGGGTAGAGGGTGATCTTAGGACAGGGTTGCCTTCACAGATGATTGAGGTGCATGAACCGGCGCGGCTTATGATTTTGGTCGAACAAGCGCCTGAAATTATAGAAAAGGCACTTCAGGCGATTGGGGATTTAGCGGGGCTGATCGATCGAGGCTGGGTGCATCTGGTGGCCTGTCATCCTGAGCATCGAACCTCGCAACAATATCTTCAGGGCCAATGGGTGCGATTCGAGCATCCCAAGGGCTTCAAAGTACCCAGAGCTTCTGATTCGCGATCGGTGTATGAAGGTAAAACCAGCACGATTCCTGTGCATATTCTGGAAGAGCAGGGGGGCTGATGGAACTCTCACTCTTAATGTGTCTCTTTTCGCCGGCGCTGTTTTTTATCCTGATTCTGCTGTTCGGACATTCTGAACGCGGCATTGCCTTACTCAGTCGCATGGGGAGTTTTACCGTCGGTCTCACCGTGTTCTGGCTGTTGTATCAGTGGATCCTCCAGGGGGCTGTGCCTTATGAACATGATGAATGGAGCCTCTATCACAAAGCGAATTACGAATTCGTCATCTATCTTTTTTTCGACCACATTGGTGCGGCCTATCTCCTTTGCACCTGGATGATCTTTGCCGTCATCGTGAAATATTGCCGATATTATCTACATCGGGAACCCGGCTATAAGCGATTCTTTTTAACTATTTTCGGCTTTGTCTCAGGGCTTCATCTCGTCATCTTGTCGGGAAGTCTGGACGTCTTTTATGCCGGCTGGGAAATCGTCGGAATCGCATCATTCCTGCTCATTGCCTTCTATCGCCATCGTCTACAACCGATACGTAATGCACTTCGAGCCTATAGCATCTATCGGCTCTGTGATCTGGGCCTCCTGCTCGCAGCGCTACTCATTGATCTTCTGTTTCAACAGCAGCATCGCTTCAGTGAGTTTTCCCTGATGGTGGATTCGGCATCAGTCCACGTCGATGATGCTATCTGGCTTGGCCTTTCTGCGCTGATCGTGTTGGCCAGCATGGGGAAATCGGCTCAATTCCCATTTTGTTTCTGGATCCCGAGAGCGATGGAAGGGCCTACGCCTTCGAGTGCCATTTTCTATGGCGCCTTATCCGTCCATCTTGGAGTCTTTCTGCTACTTCGTACCTCGGCTATTTGGGAGCATCTTTGGATAGCCAAGGGGACGGTGTTGATGGTGGGGTTGATTACCAGCTTGATTGCAGCACTCTCCGAGCGGACACAATCCAACATCAAGGGACGTATAGCCTATGCTTCAATCACGCAGGTCGGGATCATGTATATCGAGATCGCCTTAGGGTTTCATAACTGGGTGCTATTTCATATGCTCGGGAATGCCTTTTTGCGCTGTTACCAGTTATTGGTGTCACCTTCCGTTGTGGTCAACCTTCTTAAGGTCGAGGGTGAAACCGATCGTCCGCTTGATCTTGCCCGACATCACTTACTGCGACGTATTCCTTACTTCGTGGAGCACCCAGGTCTCCATCGCCTCAGGAATACACTCGAAGTCTTATCCCTACAGGAGTTCAATCTTGAACTTTACGTGCGGAGAGTCCTTTGGGACTCCTTCAAATCGGTCGGGAGATTGCTAGAGTGGCTGGGGATTCGATTGATATTCTTAGGGGGGTTGTTGATCGTGGTGGCTGGCATTCTGCTCACGGATCATCCTTACGTACTTTCCGCATGCAGCGCAATTGTACTCATGATGAGTGCGGCGCTGTATGGTTTTACCTTGAGCCGTGATGCGATAAAGGCCTGGAATACCATCGGCTTCAGCAATCTCTTGGCAGGGGTGGCTGCGGGGCTTATTGGGGATGGAGAGTGGGATTATGTCCTGCTGTTCGATGGCAGCATATTTGCCTTCTGGCTACTGGGTGGATCGGTACTACGCACGATGGAGCGGATCGACTGTACTCAAGACCCTTATGCCTATCGTGCAATGGGTGAGCGAAAACCCTATCTGGCCAGAAGCTTGTTCATCGCATTTCTTGGGGTTGTCGGCTTTCCGCTGTGGCCCTCATTCATCGGCCAGGATCTCATGCTGTTTCACTTAAGTGATGCTCACCCCTGGATGACGCCCATGGTCACCCTTTCATTTCTACTGAATGGCATTTCGGCCGCACAGATCTATATGCGCTATTGCGCGGGACGTCCTACCGAACTTCGTGAATTCAAGGTCTCCACGGATGACGCGCCATCTCAGGATTGAGCGGATCTGGATTCACATTGGCCATCAACGCTGCATGATTGGATGAGAGAATCTTCAAAGAACACTGCTCCAATTCAGTCTTGACCTCTGCTTTCCGGAAGCGACAATTGTTTTCCATGGATCGCCAGTAAGGTGGCATCTGCTCTTTCCGTGACACCATCCCTCCAGGACCATCATTTGCAACATACACCACTTCTTCTATTGAAGAGATGAGAAGCCGTGTGTAACACATCGGGCAGGGCTCTAATGAGGTATAGAGCATGAGTCCTGGGAGTTTGAGGTCGGGATATTCGGCTTCAAACCGCGAGAGCACCACCATTTCAGCATGGGCATCAC
>CAYFLM010000172.1:0-2708 GCA_964343925.1 uncultured Methylococcus sp. | reverse complement strand
TTTCATAGCCTTCAGGGGTCAGATCGATATCGGTTATTCCGCAATACCCCCCCGTTGCGCTAGAGGCCGTTTCACCATGACGAAGCAGATAAAGGGATAACGTCATGAGGATTTGACCTCTTTTTTAAGCTTTCTCTGCATAGCCTGTTCACGCCAGCGCTCAGTCATCACAAAGAAGATCGGGACGAAGGGTATCGCTAAAAGCGTCGATGCCATCATGCCGCCAAATACGACCGTCCCTATAGCCTGCTGACTCGCTGCACCCGCTCCTTCTGCATTCATCAAAGGAACGACGCCTAAGATGAAGGCAAATGAAGTCATCAAAATAGGTCTGAAGCGACGGCGTGTAGCTTCAACTGCAGCTTCTTTGATAGCCATCCCTTCTTGTCGAAGTTCACGTGCAAACTCAACCACCAAAATGGCATTCTTACTGGCCAGCGCAATCATCAGAACAAGGCCAACCTGGGTGTATAGATTGCTATCGAGCTGGCGAACGATCAAAGCGACAACAATTCCGACCAGCGCCATGGGCACGACCATAATCACCGCCACAGGGCTCGCCCAACTCTCATACTGAGCCGCCAATACCAGAAACACCATCAGTAAGGAGAGACCGTAGATAAGGTAGGCTTGATTTCCGATTTGCTTTTGTTGGTAAGCAATTGCGGTCCATTCCGAACCGGTCCCGGGTGGAAGCGTGTTCGCCGTCACTTCCTCCATGAGATTCATGACATCACCCGAGCTCCCACCTTTTTGAGGTGCCACAATGACGGACGCAGCGGGATAGAGATTGTAATGCGTCACCAATTCAGTGCCGAGACGATTTTGAACCGTCATCAATGTACCGAGTGGAACCATCTCCTTCTTAGCGTTTTGGACGTACTGATTCTTAATGTCATCGATATCCAGACGATAGGGTGCGTCCGCTTGGACATAAACCTGAAACGGCTGATTGAATTTATTGAAGAGATTGATATACGCAGACCCTAAATAGCCCTGTAAAGTCTCAAAGACGCTTTTGACCGGTACCTCAAGTGATTCGACCTTTGTACGATCCACATCCAGAAACAGCTGGGGGCTCTGATTACTGAAAGTGGTTACTGCTAAGCCAACTGAAGACTGTGAGCGTGCCACTCGCAGAACCTCTTGAACGCTTTTTTCAAGCTCAGCAAGATCCTGCCCCTTGCGATCTTCAATCATCATCTGAAGACCACCACTCGCACCAAGACCCTGAATAGGCGGTGGCGTCAATACGCCAAAACGGGCTTCCTCAATCGAGTTAAGCCGAGTTTTCAAGTTATTGATGAGATGTTCCTGATCTAAGGCCTTTCCGCGCTTATCCCAATCGTCATAGATCGCAAAAATGGCAACCGTGTTTGAGAGATTGGCCGAATCCAGAACAGAAAGCCCACCTAAGACGACCCATGACTTGATACCTGGGGTTTCCTTAAGAATGCCCTCAACTTGATCCGCAACTTTACGGACTCGGGGTTGAGCGGCACCGTCCGGAAGTTTGGTAACGATGATGCAGTAGCCCTGATCCTCGATGGGTAGAAAGCCTTTGGGATGAGTGGCAAAAAGAACACCACCCAAAGTAACCACTCCGAAAAAGATCAGCGTCATTAACCGGGTTCGATCGACCATCCAGGTTACGATACGAGTATAAGCCGCTTCAACCGATGCATAGCCTCGGTTAAAGGCCTGATAGAAAGCGTTGGGTTGATAGTCCTTGGGCCTTGCCTTGAGATACATGGCACATTGGGCCGGCTTTAAGGTAAGCGCATTGATAGCGCTGATGATGGCCGTTGATGCAATAACCAGAGCAAACTGCCTGAATAATTGCCCGACAATACCCGGAAGGAATGCGGCGGGAATAAATACTGCTGTGAGGACAAAGGTGATCCCCAAGACCGGACCTGTCATTTCTTCCATCGCCTTGATGGCCGCATCCTTGGGTGAAAGTCCTTTCTCAATATAGTGCGACGCGTTCTCGACAATGACGATCGCATCGTCAACAACGATGCCAATGGCGAGAATCAAGGCAAAGAGCGTCATCAGATTAACGGAGAAACCCAGCATCGCCATAGCGCCAAAGGCACCAATAATCGTGACCGGGACGGTTGTTGCAGGGACTAGTGTTGCCCTCCAGTTCTGGAGAAAAAGAAGAATGACAATGAGCACCAGGACACCGGCTTCCCACAGCGTCTCAAAAACGGCATGGATCGATTGCTTGATGAATATCGTCGTATCGTAGTAGATCGCGTATTTAAGGCCCTCTGGAAAGTCCTTGCTCAGTCGCTCCATCTCCTTCTTGATGTTGTCACCCAAATCAATGGCATTTGCGCCAGGAAGAGAGTAAGCAATGAGCTGAGCAGAGGCATGACCATTGACCTTGGCAAAATTGGCATAAGTCTGCTGACTGAGTTCGACCCTGGCGAGGTCCTTGACTCGGACAATCTGGGCTGAAGAATCCTGTTCCTTTTCCTTATTACGAATGGTCTTGATGATGATATTTTCGAATTCCGAAATTTCACTCAAACGGCCCAACGCATTGATGGTGAACTGCATGGCTTGATCATCGGGAACGGGGGCACCGCCCAATTGACCCGCCACCACTTCGGTGTTGTTCATTTTGATGGCATTCACGACATCATTTGTGGTGAGGCCGTAATATTTCATTCGATCTGGGTTCAACCAGATTCGCATAC
>CAYFLM010000171.1:0-2710 GCA_964343925.1 uncultured Methylococcus sp. | reverse complement strand
GTCGACCTCATGAAAGAGGAGGGTCCCTTCAGGATCAAAGGCGTGCACCTTGAAGATTGATTCTGACTTATGGCCGTGATCGACCCGTACCTGACGCACAAGGCTTCCAATCTGAAGGGGCGGCGGAGTCAGGAGTTCGAGTTCCTTGACCTCCGGAGACCACTGCTGATAGTGCGACATGAAGTTTTTCCCCATCAGATCGAAAAGTTTGACCTTGGGAACAGCAATCGTAGCTTCGGCTTTGCCTATGACGGTCTTTTTTTCTCCGAATAGCATGTCCTTATCCTCGCTAACTGACCGAGTGGCTCAGTGTGAAGCGGTTAACCCTCTTCATAGGGCAAAGGTGTCCGTTCCTGCGAGCAGCAAATCATATTGCGACTCCACAATCTCCTTGATCGCAAGTGCCGGAGCACCCGCGATGATATTTTTAGGTCGACCCACCCAACCGATGGCATCCTCCTTTCCCATGCTGATCACGTACCCCAGATCACGATGGAGATAGGGCTTCATCCAGACAAAAAAGCGGCCATGCTTGGCGATGTTCTGGGCAACGAGCTTACCTTTCCTGACCGCGGACTGTGCCGTCAAACTGTTGGAACCGGGAGATCCGAATTGGGCGCAATCACCGGCTGAATAAATAGAGGTGAGCGTTTTGCCTTCAACCTTGATCTGCCCGTACCAATTGGTCTTGAGCCTGGTTTTCGAGGTCTTGCCTGAAAAATAGAGGGTAAGCGCGGAAGGTCTTCGATGCCGTTCGTAGGTAAGGCGATCTTCCAGTACGACGTCCTGTTCGTTTTGTTGAAGAAAATAATGACCCGGTATGTACTCTATGCTTCGCTCTTCCAGTCGAGCCCGAACATAGTCACCGACTCCGGGTGAAAAACCCGCCAGTGGACGTTGCCCGGAGTCCACCAGACGGAGTTTCCAAGGGCTGGATGTTTTCCGGAGGTAATCATCGATTTCAAACAGGAACTGTATGCCGGTCGCTCCACTTCCGACCACGGTAATCCAGGCCGCCTGATCTTGAGGGAGCGATTGATTTAAAAGCGTAGGGCCTGGCGTCCTTGAAAAATCATCTAAGGTCAGTGTCTGGGTGCTGTTTTCAAGGCCCACGGTACGAAGTCCGGAGCCATGGGCAAGGAGAAGGACGTCGAAGGGCAGGGTCATGCCCTCCACTTGAAGGGTCTTTTCGTTCTGGTATCTCACCAAATCGTCTGGTTCCAGGGCCACCCGACTCCGGATATGACGAATTCCAAATCGATGTTCGAGAAGGCTAAAGGGCAACCTGAACGGGTCCAAAGGTTTCCTGAATGATTCGTGAAGACGGGTCAGTTTCACATGGTCATCGGAAGGATCGATGAGCGTAATCTGGGTCTCACGATGTTGATGATAGAGTCCAATCATCGCCGTGAGGCCAGCATAGCCTCCCCCTACGATTATGACCTTCAACGCTTGTTCTCGATCCATGGCCCTTTCTTGTTATGGTTTGCCTGAGACGCTTAAGGCGTTAAGAACAACAGAGTTTACCTGATCCACTTGGCACTCCTGAGTGAGTCAGGAGCGAGTGAATCTACAAGTGTCTTCGAATCCGTTCATATGCGTTATGGATCTCCTCAGTGAGGAGCTTCGCACTGGCCAGCACATCCTTGGAGGCTTCACTCACCTCGGTGCTGACACTCAGAAGCTTGCCTTCGAGTGCATGGAATTTCTGTTCGGCCTGATCCCATTCATGCTTGGCCTCTAGTTTTGCAAGATGAACCTGCACGCGCAACTCATCTCGCTGCTGTTGCAAAGTGTCTTTGACTTTCTCAAGCTCAGATTTGATATTCATATGTCCGACCTCTTTTAAAAGCTTGATCTCACAATTCTTTATCAACACCCCTTTTAGGGGTCAATCCCTCAAGGCTCCCTAACTATCTGACCTTCAAATCGTCAGATGGTTCGAACTCAAACGCTTCGGATCGTTAATAGCTAACTCGGATCAGGATCCAGCTTTGGGGGGTGTATCCCGCGGTTCGATGGTGTTGTGTTTGAGAAAATCGCGGAATGCAGGGTCAGATCGAAGCAGATCGCCCCCCACCTTGATCAGAATGTCTACCTGATCAGGCGCAAGTTCCAGGGTGGTGGGGATATCATTGAGATAGCGTTTGAGCGATGCCATCTCGACATCTTCAAGCGCTACCCTGACGTTATAGATATTGATGTCTCGTCCTTTTTTCTCTTCGACGTAGTGCTCGAGGTCAATAAGGCTCCTCGCCAGCTCATTTCTGGAATCGTTATTACGCATCCTGATCTGGGTGTCGCTGATCTTTTCATAAGTATCGACAATCGAGGGCTTTTCGAGTGTTTCGCTGAGCGAGTGTTCGTCAGAAACGTCGGCATCTACGGAGATCACCAGGACGTCTTCGATGTGTTGGGCATGCTGGGCCCAAACGATGCCGCGATTGAGGATATTGATGCGCTCACTGATGGCCCGGGTTCCCAGATTGTCAGACACATATCCATCAATGAGATGAATATAGGGATGATGGTCGAGATCCATGTAGGACTCCAGTCGATGACGCATCTCAACCGATTTGGGGTCCTGGAATTCGCTATCCAGAATGAATTCCACAATGTAGGAGCGATGTGGATTACATTGGCCGACATGGTTCTTGAGGACGACCGAGGTAAAGGCGACGGGCGCTGCAGATGAGGCCGCGACGGCTCT
>CAYFLM010000170.1:0-2722 GCA_964343925.1 uncultured Methylococcus sp. | reverse complement strand
ATGATGTCTTATGTTGACCGGGTCTCATGAGCCAACCTAAGTGACCTTCATCATCTACACCAATATGAGGGCCATAGATGATGAGCGCGGTACCGTCATCGGGAATGTGGTGTGCGATGGTGCTGATACCGGTCAGCCCACCAAAAGGATAGCCAGCGAGACCTCCCAGTTCGAAAGGCCCCAAAAGATGTCGGCTGAAATGCTTTCTTGCCCAAGTCACATCCTGATCGTGGACGGCATTCACATCATCTGAGCAAAGTGATACTGCGAGGAGTATCTTCGTGGGATCTTCAAATCCTTCCTTAAGAAGGGCCTCTAATACTTTCTGTCTAAAGTCAGGTGCAGGAATCGCGTTGGGATAATGACGTGTGATGTGTTGATTGAGAAAGGTAGTGTTCATGGATGCTTTGAAGGTGAATGCCGTTAATAAGTGAACTCTAAGTGAGTTTGTCTTTCATTGAAACGGTTATTGATGGTAAATTTAATTCGGCTTGAGACATCGACACTAGGGTCGTCAGGTCTATTAAGGACAGAACGCTTTCCAAGGCTGAATACCACTGACCCCAAGATGAGTTTACTTTCAGGCATCTTCTCTTCAAGAAGCGGCTTCTTTCTGCCCCTTCTTTTAGCCGTTTCATTGCTATCGGCCTGCACAAATAAGATAGGTCCAGATTATGAGGCACCTGAACTCGACGTTGAAAAACAATGGCTCGAGGATGGGGATCCTCATCTAAAACTCACGGAAGGTGATTTTCGCGAGTGGTGGAAGATCTTCAAAGATCCTGTACTCAATACATTCATTGACAAAGCCTATGCACAGAACCTGAAGCTGCGCGCAGCGGGTCTTCGCATTCTTCAGGCCCGAGCTCAGCTTGGAGTCGCTATTGGTGACCTCTATCCGCAGAAGCAGGATTTTAATGGCACGCTCGAGGATATAAGGACACCCTTTATCAAAAAACTGGGACTCGGTGATTCTCTTCTATATAGCCGAATTGGGTTTTCGGCAAACTGGGAGTTGGATTTTTGGGGGAAATTCAGAAGGGCGATAGAGTCTTCGGATGCGAGTTTACTGGCCTCGGTGGCGGAATATGACAACACGCTTTTGACCTTGATTGCGGACGTTGCCAACGCCTATGTTCAAATCCGGACCTATGAGAAACGTCTCCAGATCGCTGAAAATAACGTAGCGATCCAAATGGATAGTGTGCGTATCTCCACATCGAAGTTCAAGGGGGGCAGCAGTACCCAACGTGATGTTGAACAGGCCAAGACCATTCTAGCCAGTACCCAAGCGAGTATTCCCCAAATTCGGGCTAAGATTCGTCAATATAAAAATGCATTAAGTCTCCTGCTCGGTATTCCGCCCGACCGCTTTGATCATGTCTCCGGTTTTGCAAAAGGGGATGGTGCGATCCCGTCACCTCCGCTGCAAGTCGTAGTGGGCATTCCTCAAGACCTTATTCGACGGAGACCCGATGTAAGGCAGGCTGAACTCACGGCTGTTGCTGCATCGGCCAAAATCGGGGTAGCGAAAGCCAATCTATATCCAGCATTTTCACTGAGTGGATCATTCGGATTTATCGGCAGCAATGCAACGGGTAGCAGCTTGAGTGATATGTTTGGGTGGGGAAACCAGTTCTACCGATTCGGTCCCGCCGTTCAATGGAATCTTTTCAATTATGGTCAGATCACTAACCAGGTACGTGGGCAGGATGCGGTGTTCCAGGAAGCCTTGGTGAACTATCAGCAAAGGGTGCTCCAAGCCCAGAAGGAAGCTGAGGATTCTCTGATCGGGTTTCTCATGTCACAAAACTCTGCCGAATATTTAGCTCAAAGTACGGCTGCAGCACAGCGCTCTCTCGATCTGGCTCAGCTCCAATATACTGAAGGCATCACCGATTTCACTACGGTTCTGACCGCTGAACAGGAACTCCTCAAGCAACAGGATAATTTCGCCCAGACGCTGGGTTTGATCGCCAGTAGCCTCATTGATGTCTATCGCAATTTGGGGGGTGGCTGGCAGATACGGGAAGGTAAGGAATTCGTACCCGAGCCGATCAAGCAAGCGATGGCCAATAGAACCCATTGGGGCGACTTGCTTTCGGCGGAAAAGATTCCAGAAGAACGTCCTACGAGCTTCATTCGTCCCCCAGATTGGTAAAACGATGCGACTTACGACAGGATCAAAAGGTGACCTGATGACCCCGACTTTCATAAGATTGGCCCCCGCAAATGGATTGTTTTTGGCCTTCTTGATGTCTTTTGCGTTTTGGCTTCCAGGCTGCAAAAAGTCAAATTCCTATGTCCCGCCTCCACCCCCTCAGGTTGAAGTGGCGCATCCTATTGAAATGCCCGTGGCCCCCTTTCTTGAGTTTAGTGGCAACACCCAAGCCTATAAGACGGTTGAACTCAGAGCGCGTGTTGAAGGTTTTTTGGAAAAGGTTCTGCTTCGCGAAGGTGAAATTGTTAAAGAGGGGCAACTCCTTTTTCAGTTGCAACAGGACACCTATCAAGCGAAGCTGCAACAAGCCCAAGCCCAAGTCTTGGCGGATAAGGCCAAGTTGATGCATGCAGAAACGGAGTACAAACGTTTTTCTGGCCTTTTCAAGGAAAATGCAGCGCCGCAGACGGAAGTCGACCGATGGCACTATGAGCGTGATTCCTCTCAGGCAGGGCTCATGGCGGCAGAAGCGGACGTTACTTTAGCGAAGCTCAATCTGAG
>CAYFLM010000169.1:0-2765 GCA_964343925.1 uncultured Methylococcus sp. | reverse complement strand
AGGCGTTTGCCTGGATTGAAACTCTGCTTGCCCATTTTGCGAAGGATATTTCGCATGTTCATTGAGACATCTCCAAAGTCGATGTCTACCGGGCAGGGGTTATAACATTTGTGACACACGGTACAGTGGTCTGCCACATCCTCGAATTCAGTCCAGTGGCTTGCTGAAATGCCACGGCGAGTCTGTTCCTCGTATAAAAACGCTTCAATCAAGAGTGAGGTGGCGAGGATTTTATTTCTCGGCGAGTAGGGAAGGTTGGCTCTCGGGACATGTGTGGCGCACACCGGTTTGCATTTGCCACACCGAAGACAAGATTTGACGGATTCAGCAATGGCTCCGATATCACTCTGCTGCATGATGATGGATTCGAAACCCATCAGACTGAACGATGGCGTATAGGCACGTGAAAGATCCGAGCCGGGCATCAATTTGCCTTTGTTAAAGCGATTGTCGGGATCAACCTTCGCCTTGTAGGCGTGGAACGCTGATAGTTCCTCCTGGGTCAGGAATTCATACTTGGTGATACCGATGCCATGCTCGCCTGAAATTACACCGCCGAGTGATCGGGCAAGGTGCATGATTCTCTCTACCGCAGCGTTGGCCTCCTGAAGCATCTCATAGTGATCTGAGTTGACGGGCAGGTTGGTATGGACGTTGCCATCCCCGGCATGCATGTGAAGGGCCACAAAGACCCGCCCCCGTAATACTTCCTTGTGAAGGCCGTCGATTTTTTCCAACGCGGGTCGGAAGTGATCGCCCTCAAAAATCTCCGTGAGGGGTTTACGGATTTCCTGTTTCCAGGAAACACGTATGGAATGATCCTGTAAACGATGGAAGAGGGTCGGCTGGTGCGCCTGGTTCGTCAGTAGTTCAGTATGGATACTCAGACGTTCAAAAGCCGCTTCTGCCTCGGCTAGAGGGAGATCGAGGTGTTCATAAATCCACTGCCAGCGGGTTCTGACTTTTTCGACGGCTTCAACGGCCAAAGCACGACGTTCACCGATTAAGGCCTCCGCATCAAAACTTTCGTCATAGGCTCGAATGGGGAGGTTGGTGTGCAGAAAGTCGACCAGTCTTTGACATAGGGCGATCTTGTTTTTAAGAGATAACTCGATATTGATGCGCTCAATCCCATCACAGTATTCGCCCATCCGAGGCAGGGGGATGACAACGTCTTCATTGATCTTGAAGGCATTGGTGTGACGTGCGATGGCTGCGGTGCGGGCGCGGTCGAGCCAGAAAGTCTTTCGGGCGGCTTCACTTGCGGCGATAAAACCTTCCCCTGAGCGCGCATTACAGATGCGGACGACTTCGCTTGTGGCTTGCGCGACGGCATTCTCATCATCTCCGACGATATCGCCGATGAGGACCATCTTGGGTCTTCCATGCCGTTTAGCCTTCGTGGCATACCCGACGGCCTTAACATAGCGCTCATCCAGATGCTCTAAACCCGCCAACATGACACGGGATGAGCCCAGTTTGGGAAGGGCGTCGAGATAATCTCGGATTTCTACGATGGCAGGTACAGCCTCTCTGACCTGACCAAAAAATTCGAGGCATACCGTTCTTGTATAGGCCGGCATTTCATGAACGATCCAGCGGGCTGAGGTGATGATCCCGTCCGTTCCTTCTTTCTGAATTCCAGGAAGCCCACCTAAAAACTTATCGGTAACGTCCTTTCCAAGACCGGTTTTTCGAAAACGTGACCCGGGGATGCTAAGCCGTTCCTCCCCCATGGGGCTCTTTCCATCCGGTCCAAATCGTTTTAAAAGGAAATCAACTTGTTCCTGAAGGTGTATTTTCCCAAGGTTATGGTTGAGGCGTTCAACTTCTAACCAGTTTCCATCAGGTGTCACCATGCGCCAGGAGGCAAGATTATCAAGCGCGGTTCCCCAGAGTACGGCCTTTTTGCCGCCGGCATTCATCGCGATATTGCCACCAATGCACGATGCATCGGCAGAGGTCGGATCGCAGGCAAACACAAAGCCCGCGGCCTCCGCAGCCTCCATGGCGCGCCGGGTGACAACACCCGCACCCGTAAATAGCGTGGCATAGGGCTCTATGACACCCGGAAGCTTGGTGTTGGATTCAACCGGACGTATGTCGAGCAACTTCTCTGTATTGATGATGGCAGCCTTAGGGGTTAGAGGCACTGCCCCTCCGGTATAGCCAGTACCACCCCCTCTCGGAATGATGGTGAGGCCGAGCTCAATACAGTCCCTTACCAGATGCCCGATCTCATTTTCATTGTCGGGATAGAGGACGACGAAGGGGAATTCCACGCGCCAGTCGGTGGCATCCGTGACATGTGAGACTCTTGCAAACCCGTCAAAACACACATTGTCCTTACGGGTATGTCTGGAGAGGACCTCTCGGGCTTTTTTCCTTAAGGAACCCGCCGAGTCAAGGTGACGTTCAAATTGATCTACCGCCTTGTGGGCTCGGACCAATAGTTGAGCGACTTTGGCCGCTCTGCTTGTATTTTCTGACTCAAGTAGAGCCCTGCGTTCCTCCATTTGGCTTAAGCGGTGGCGAAGCGCATTCAGAAGGGCTTTACGTCTCCCTTTATTCTCGATGAGGTCGTCTTCGATGTAGGGGTTTCTCTGTACGACCCAGATGTCACCCAGAACTTCGTAGAGCATTCTGGCGGAGCGCCCCGTAATCTGCTCACTTTTGAGCTCGCAGAGAATGTCCCAGACCTCTTCTCCGAGAAGACGAATGACGATTTCTCGGTCTGAGAATGAGGTGTAGTTGTAGGGGATCTC
>CAYFLM010000168.1:0-2792 GCA_964343925.1 uncultured Methylococcus sp. | reverse complement strand
GCAATACCCATTGCCTCAATGGGGCGACTCAACCCCATGATTGCCTCACTGGCCATGGCCATGAGCTCGGTTTCCGTTGTCCTCAACTCTCTTCGCCTTCAAAAGCGCTGAGAGAAAAGTCAAAGCGGCGTGATTTTCCCCTGAGATACGAGATCCTCCAAACGCTGCGTCAGCTTTCGATCATTGCGATCGAGCACGTCGTAAAGTTCACGTAGCTTGGCACGTCTTCTTGATATTTCAACTGCTACCCAAGTCATTGCGAGGAGACCAGCGATACCCGCCACAATATCGGTAACGTTCTAATTCATCTTTTTCTCCAAAAAAACATCAAAATCAGTATACCCCACTGAATTAGGATGGCATTCTTCAATTATCGATTCACTTTTCAACGTTACTGAGGCCAGAGGATCCATAAGATGTCATTGCATTGGCTGCTGTTGTTCATTCCCATTTCTTTTGCCCTCGATTATTGGCATTTCAGCCCCATCACTGTCTTTTTCAGCACGGCTCTAGCCGTCGTCCCACTCGCTAAACTCATGGAGGAAGCCACCGAAAACCTATCCGCCTACATGGGACCCACATATGGGGGGCTTCTTAACGCTACGATGGGTAATGCCCCTGAGCTTATTATCGGTGTAAGTGCACTTAACCATGGACTCATCGATGTTTTGAAAGGATCAATCGCGGGATCCATTTTCGGTACGCTTCTTTTCGGGCTCGGCGTCACGATGATTGCGGGTGGAATAAGAGGAAAAATCCTGCCCTTCGATACGGGTATGGTCTCCATGAATAATGGATTACTCTCCGTCACTGGATTCGCGCTGATCATTCCTGCCGTTTTTAAATTTACCAATAAAATTGATCAAGAAATCAGCATCCATATTTCATGGCTCATGCTGGTCATGTACCTTTTCAGCCTCGTATTCACCTTAAGGAACCAACATGAGCCGATTGGGACCAAGGGCGTAGAAACAGCGCTTCACGATATCCACAAGGAAGAACCTGCCGTAGAACCCCACATCCCCAGCTGGAGCCTCTCCCGCTCAACTCTGGTCCTCGCCCTTGTGACCACTGCGTTGGCTTTCGTAAGCGATTTGTTGACGTCATCCTTAGCGCCAGCCGCGGACCTTATGCAACTGAGCCCCACGTTCGCAGGCGTGTTTCTCCTAGCCATGGTCGGCAATATTCCCCAGTACATAAACTCTGCATCATTTGCCTATAAGCAACGTTTAACCTTGGCCTTGTCCGTCAACCTTGGCGCAACGAGTCAGCTCGCCTTGCTGGTTGCACCGCTCCTGGTGATCATCGGTCAACAGATGGGACTACCGATGAATCTGACGTTTTCACCCTTTGAACTCCTGGGAATTGTCTTATCCATCATGATTTCGCGTCATTTGCTTCACGACAATCGTGCCACCTGGCTAGAGGGTGTCATGCTAGTTGCGGTTTATGGCATGTTGGGGGTTGGTTTTTACTATATTCCCGCCTAAATGGTTCATCGATCGGATTCGTGTAATGTCAACGAGTCAGCCGTCCTCTGAATAGAAACGAGGTCAGTTGGGGACATTCAGAGAACGATGAACAAAGGGAACAGCAAGAAACAGGAATCTATGCCATTCAACTGGCTGTATAGGAGCGGCACCCTCACGCGGGGACAGGCAGAATCGGCGTACGAGGGCTTTGAAGCAGGCGTATTTTAAACCAAAGATGACCCGTAAAACTCACAAAGTGCTGGATTCGGGATCCTCGTGAAGATGTTTGACCAAAGACACATGGTTTTGTGAACCCTTACGTTCATAAGCAAATTCGTCCATAAATTCACGGACGAAGTGTATTCCAAGCCCACCGATCTCCCGATCTTCTATGGAAAGTGAAAAGTCAGGTTGGGGTTGAGAAAAGGGATTGAATGGAATGCCGTCATCTTCAATGTCAATATGAATAAGCGCACCCCGAGCCTGAAGGTGGACTCGAATGCACCCTGCCCCACCCTCGGGATAGCCATAACTCATGGCATTAAGCACCAACTCCTCCAGCACTAAGTCAATTTGCATGGTAATAGGCTCTGACCAACCCTGTTCGCTGGCATACTTTCGTATTTCTGAGGCGAGTGCCATTAAGTTGACATCCACAGCATCGAACTCCAAGTGGAGACCGTTACTGTGTTTGTGCGTAATCACAAAATTTTGTGATGGGACTTGGGACAAGGCGTCACTCGTAACTGAACCATGAAACGGAATGAGTAAGCCCACTGAACAACGTCAGAATGCTCCGATAAGTACCA
The DNA here is from genome assembly GCA_964343925.1 of uncultured Methylococcus sp. Lineage (GTDB taxonomy): Bacteria > Pseudomonadota > Gammaproteobacteria > Methylococcales > Methylococcaceae > UBA6136. The sequence goes on along the minus strand of CAYFLM010000168.1, from coordinate 511 downwards.
CAGGCAACTCAGCCTCAACCATTATCGCAGCATATGCTTTTTGAAGTTAACATCCCACTCAAGTTTTTTCTCTTTTCATTCTGAGACCCTGCACCCACTTCTGGTAGAGTGAGCACCGTTATGACAGTAAAACCAAAACGTTTGACACCCACCAGTAAAACTGGGGAATCCCCAACTACACCCACGGGACGTAGTTCACCTTTTTTGCGTGGACTGGTGAAACCCTTCAAGCAAAATCAAGCAAACCATCCTCCTTTGGATCCGGAGGTTGAAGCCAATCTGACTCAGATAGCTGAACTACCGAGAGATGTGGGCTGGATGTTACTGATCACAGGCCTTTTGAGTGAGGTCGCCCCGCTGATTCCGCCTTTCTGGATTTTGGGCATTTTGATTCTCTGGCCTGATCTTGGGTCACCGGCAGGAAGGGTCTTGCATCGAAAATGTCCTAGACTCTTTAGGGGTACTGTTGATATGGTTAACCGGTACGCTAAGGACCTGGAAAAGCGCTATC
>CAYFLM010000167.1:0-2812 GCA_964343925.1 uncultured Methylococcus sp. | reverse complement strand
CTCCGCTCGGCAAGACTGAGCCCCTCCCCCTCAACCGTGAACATAAACATTTCACCCAAAGGGGTCGTCATGGGCGCAATACCCCCTTCAATATTGGAAGGTAGACTGGCCCTTGCCGTAGCGAGGCGTTCGCTGACCTGTTGGCGGGCCCAGTAGATATCTGTGCCTTCTTCAAAATCGATGGTGATATCCGTTAAGGCGTATTTGGTGACTGACCGAAGCATGGTTTGCTTCGGTATTCCCAACATTTCGATCTCAACAACCTGAGTCACTCTGGCTTCAACTTCCTCTGGTGTCATTCCCGGAACTTTGACAATCACCTTGACCTGGGTGGGCGAAACATCAGGAAACGCATCGATGGGAAGATTACTGGCCGCAATCCAACCGAGACCCGAGACAAAAAGCGCCAGACCCATGGCAAAGAGTCTTTGGGTCAGCGCAAATTGAATCAGGCGACTCATCCATCACCCCCATGCATGCCGAGCCATGCAGCCTTCAGTGCGGCAACACCCTGGACCACGACTTGATCGCCTTCTTCGAGTCCCTCATGAAGCACTGTGCTGTAGGTTTCCTCTCCGGCAATCGAAACTTCGCGAATCTCAAAACCTTCCGGCTTCTTGACGAAAACGTAGCTTTTCCCCTCAAAACTAAACACTGCAGCGACCGGGACCTTGAAAACATGATCCGTACTCCGATGCATCATTTGTACGTTGACTTGCATCCCTGGTCGAAGGGTCTCCATCCCTTGTTCGACCACGGATCTCACCAACGCACTCTGGCTTTTAGGATCCACGTTCTGGCTGATCTCGATAATGCGTGCCATGGCCTTCGGCTGCTCCACCTCAAAGAGATCATTGACCCGGATTTCCTTGAGCCTTTCCTGAGGCACATCGACTTCCAGCCAGATTTCATCGAGCCGACCAATACGGAACAGGGGCGAAAGTGCATCGACTTTCTGACCCACGACGGCCATACGCTCCAGAACAACACCATCTGCCGGTGCAGAGAGGCGGTAATTTCCACTGATTTGCCGACCGGATTTGAGGGTTCCAACTTCTTGCGGCGTCACCCCGGATGCAATGAGGGTTTGTTCTGCGGCCCGCAAGGCCGCCTGAGCACGCTCAAAATCACTATGGGTTTCCTGCCAGCGGAGTTTTGAGATCACGCCTTCTTCCAACAACATGTTGTCGCGCTTGAGCCTTGAATCCGCGACCCCATAGGTTGCATTAGATTCAACGAGTGCTCGCTCACTCTCCAGTAGCGTGACACTGTTGATTTCGGCCAGGACCTGCCCTTTAGTGACTTTGACACCGAGCGGAACATTGACATGAGTGATGATCCCCGCCTGAAACGCCGTGACGGCAAACTCCTTGGCCGGAGGCAGTACAATTCGACCTGGCGCCTCGGCCAGAGGAATACTACCGACAGTTTCTGGCAAGGCGACGTGAATGCCGAGATGCACCGCCTCTTCATTCGAAACTTTTACCAGCGCCTCTCGTGCCAACAAGGGACTCAGATAAAGAAACCCCATCAATAGGAGCATGTTTCTCATGGGGTCACCCCAATCACTTGGTTATAGATCGCCGTATCCTTTTGCAGGACGATGCCTCTTTGAGTAGATTCCTGTATGGCGGCAAAGGCATTCGCTTGGATCTTGAGATAATCAATCAACGCAATCTCACCCGACTCAAAGGCCACATGGCTCATCTTAAGCTGGGTTTCTGCAATTTTTTTACGTTCTCTCGCAATTTCCAGGGCCGCCTTATCGACCTCGATGTTGTGTCGGGCCTCGTGTAAGGCCTTTTCGAGTTGTCGCCAAAGTTTCTCTCTTTGGATGATTTTTTCGTTCAATAAGACATTGGCTTGAGCCACCTGCGGGGCATGCCAATCATCTCCGCCAATCGGAATCTGGAGGACAACGTTGAGTCCGGTTCCGTAATGGCCTCCGTTACCATTCGTGCTATCGGTACCCACCAAAGCGGTGGGCTGGGTATTCTGTTTTGAACGACTGATAAATTCGACTTCGGCTTGGGCTCGCTCAACTGCCGCACCTGCGGCTTCGATAGAGGGGTGTCGTTCATCAAGGTCCTGCGCAGTGCTCTGATGCTCATCGAAGTTCTGGGGCGCTCGGTCCATTCGCGTTAGATTTTGATAGTTATGCCTTGCGTGCATGACCTCAGCCTCCATTTGAATGAGGTTGGTTTTTTTCTCCAATCGATCACTTTCTGCGAGTAAAAGATCTGCTCTCGCGAGATCGCCAAGATCCACACGACGCTTGACTACAGCGGATAATTTTTCAGCTACTTCATAAATTTGATGGGAGAGTTGGAGCTTACTTTCTGCAAGGCGGAGCCCCCAGAGTGCATCACGGATCATACCCGCGAGCTCATGCTTGAAGGCCTTCAGATATTTCTCTGTTCCCTGTTGCGCACGGTCTGCAACTTTCTGGCTGGCCTCGCGCTGACCCCACATCCAGACAGGAATCTGATATCCCGTTTGAATGTTATCGATACCATTTTTTGAGATGTTGGTGTAGTTGATGTACTGGAGGTAGACCATCGGGAAACCCGCGATAAAGCTGGCACTTCGCTGGTTGAGCGCTCTGGCCTCTTCTTCGAGCGCAAAAACAAGCTCATTTTGCGGATAGCGTTCATAAGCTGCCTCCACAACATCACGAAGACTCATCTTTTCATCGAAAATGAGATCATCTTTGTGTTGTAGCAAGGGGCCTTCGATTGCCCCTCCCACAATGGGAGCGGCTAGTAGACCCAGAATCCAGAACATCTGGAAATAGGCTTTCATAAGATACCTA
>CAYFLM010000166.1:0-2837 GCA_964343925.1 uncultured Methylococcus sp. | reverse complement strand
GTCAGGTAGATGTTGATCTTGACCGAATCATCGAGCGTCCCACCTGAGGCTTCGGCGACCGCTTTGAGATTTTCAAACGCTTGCACGATTTGAGGGCCGATACCTCCTTCAACCAGGGTCATCGTTTTAGGATCCAATGGGATTTGTCCTGAGAGATACACCGTCGTTCCGACTTTAACTGCTTGGGAATAGGTACCAATGGCCTCGGGTGCCTTGTTAGTTGAAATGATCGTTCTAGCCATGTTCTCCCTTCTTCCTGATTTCGGACTTAACGCGTGAAATTTTTAATACGATGGTGAGTTTCTTGAGTTCCCTGACGACATTAGCCAGATGATTACGATCGCGTACCAAGAGGGTGATGTAGTCGACTGACAGATGGTCGTCCTGATTGATCATCTGTACATTCTCAATATTGGCTCTCATTCTGGAAATGGTGGAAGCCACTTTGGCCAGAGTGCCGACTTCGTTCATGAGTTCTAGCTTGATGACGGCAGGGAATTCTCCTGTCGCCTGTTTATCCCACTGTACATCGACCCAGTTCACCTGACGTCGGCGAAGCTCCTCAAGATTCCTGCATTCAGTCATGTGGACGACAATGCCCTTTCCGGGGTTAAAGAATCCAATAATGGGATCGCCCGGGATTGGCCGGCAGCATTTTGCCAGATTGACCACCATCCCTTCAGTGCCTTTGATGATGAGGGGTGAGAAAGTTTTTGCCGGCTGAGTGGCTTCCTCGCCTTTTTCAGTTCCAGCTTCAATCAGTTGTCTGGCGACCAGCATCGGCAAGCGATTACCGAAACCTATGTCCTCCAATAGCGCTTCCCGATTTGGGAATTCCAGTCTTTTAAGGAGGTCGCCGAATTGTGTATCCGGAATTTCCTCATAACGGTAACCCAGATTATCGAGTTCTTTTTCCAAAAGCCGTTGCCCAAGGACGATACCTTCCTTGCTTTTGAAGTTTCTAAGGTGGCTTCGGATCGCAGCACGTGCCTTGGCGCTATAAACGAAACTGAGCCACTGTGGGTTGGGTCTCGCCCATGGAGCGGTGATGATCTCAACGGTCTGTCCATTTTGTAGAACCGTCTGAAGTGGCGCGAGTTGGCGATCGATGCGCGCAGAGACACAGGTGTTTCCGACATGGGTGTGCACGGCATAGGCAAAATCAACGACCGTTGAGTTTCTGGGAAGTTTGATGATTTGCCCCTTGGGCGTGAAGACAAAGACCTCACGCTGGAATAGGTCGATCTTGAGGTTATCCAGAAACTCCATGGAATCTCCGGCCGTTTTCTGAACCTCCAGGAGATCCTTAAGCCACTCCTGAGCCCGGGTCTGGTTATAGGGAGATTCCTCCTCTCCGCTTTTATACAGCCAGTGAGCGGCAATGCCGGACTCAGCCATGTGATGCATGTCACGGGTTCGAATCTGAATCTCGACCGGTTGACCGAAGGGGCCTGCGAGAACGGTATGTAGCGATTGGTAACCATTGGCTTTGGGGACCGCAATGTAGTCCTTGAAGCGGCCTGGTATGGGCTTATAAAGGCCGTGGGCTATGCCCAGCGCCCGATAACAATCGTCAATCGTATGGCCAATGATTCTGAAGGCATAGACGTCATAAACTTCTGCAAAGGGACGTCTTTTGTTACGCATCTTCTGGTAGAGGCTGTAGAGATGCTTCTCTCGCCCTGTGACTTCAAACCCTTTGAAACCTAATTCATTGAGGCGCTCGGAAAGGGTTTGCTCAATGCCGGTGACAATTTCTTTTCGGTGTCCGCGGGCACGTTTAACTGCTTGGCTCAGAATGCGTGCACGATTGGGGTACATGGCGTAGAAGCCCAGATCCTCCAGTTCGAGACGCATTTCATGCATGCCGAGGCGATTCGCAATGGGCGCATAGATATCCAGTGTCTCGGCGGCAATTCGTCGACGCTTCGCGGGAACCATGGTCCCGAGTGTACGCATGTTGTGGAGTCTGTCCGCCAGTTTGACCATGATGACGCGAAGGTCTTTGACCATGGCCAGGAACATCTTGCGCATGTTCTGTGCCTGAGCTTCGGCTCGAGACTTACTGTCGAGTCGGCCCAGTTTGGTGACACCATCGACGAGATCTGCAACCTCATCATCAAAAGTATCACGGAGGTTGTCTTTGGTGAAAGGGGTGTCTTCTATGACATCGTGCATGATGGCGGCCATGATGCCGCGAGCATCCATGCGCATATCCGCTAGGATCAGCGCTACGGAAAGGGGGTGGCAGATGTAAGGTTCGCCGGTGAGTCGGAGTTGGCCCTCATGGGCTTCATCTGCGAGGCGGTAAGCGCGCTCGACGTCACTCAGCTGCTCGGGATTCAGGTAGCCCGCGAGAACTGTTTCCAGTCGTCGGAACAGTTTATCTTGCGGGCGCTCTACTTCTTCCTTTGCAGCGAGGGAGAGCATGGCGTATCAGCGCGTCGGACGAATCCGACAGGAGTTTAGTGACGCTTCAATCGAAATCTTCATCGTCCAGATCGTTGTGAACGGGGATCGGAGGGCGGGTAAAGGCGTAACGATCCTGTTTGACGGGAACACTCAGATATTCTTTGGTGATTTCGCCCGCTGCGATTTCACGAAGCGCCAATACGGTGGGCTTGTCATTTTCCCATTGGACCTTCGCTTCATCCGGACTGATGGCCAGTTGGCGCGCTCTTTTGGCGGCAACCAGAACCAGCTGAAAGCGGTTATCAACATTATTCAAGCAGTCTTCTACTGTAACTCTAGCCATTTTGGCGGAATCCTTTTACGTAACTAATTAAGATTGGTCTCTTTTTTACCCGAAACCCCCGGAGATGTATACCCCCGGGAGC
>CAYFLM010000165.1:0-2866 GCA_964343925.1 uncultured Methylococcus sp. | reverse complement strand
GATCCTACCGTTCTGATGACCGGTTTTTTAAAATTCATGGTGTAAGGTGTTCACCCTTTACTGGACGCGGGGATTCCCGCGAAAAGACAGCGTCTGATTCATGAAAGCAATAAAAGCCGCCAATCCATTAGCGAGGCAATCGTTCCTTAAATGGTACCACGTTGGAAGTCTCGGACAAACGCTACAAAACCTTGAGGGACGTTACCTCAAGTCTAGCCTTGCCCAAACTTACAACCGAAAGACTGTTCAGGTAGGGCGATTGGGCTCGGAAAGTCGCTACATTGACCCCGATTTCAATGGCGATTTTGTGTTGACCGACGAAATCGGTCCCCGAAGCCATCCCAACTTTGTTCAGGCGCGGGCTGACGATCTACCTTTTGCCACGGAGAGTATCGATACCCTGATCCTACCCCATGTCCTCGAATTCGAATCGGATCGTCACCAGGTCTTAAGAGAGGTCGAACGTGTCCTCAAGCCAGAGGGACGCCTTTTTGTTTTAGGGCTCAACCCTTTTTCACTCAATCGGCTGACCCACCTGACACAGCGTAATTCGTTCTGGAATGCTCGCCTGATCGCCAATCAACATCTCCTAGAATGGTTGAGTCTTCTAAAGTTCGATGCGGATTTGGATGTCGCCTTTAGCGGAGCCAGCCAAACAACGATTGAGAACCCGGAAGGCCCCTGGAGAGAGCTAAAGGCCTCACTTTGCACAGCCTACGCAATCCGCGCCATCAAACGGAGTTATACCCTGATCCCGCTTGAGTCCAGCTGGCTTAAGGTTCCACGACTGGTGACAGGACCTATCCTCGAAAACCCTCAACTTAATAAAGTCAGAACTCATGGATGAGCGCGTTCACATTTATACCGATGGTGCCTGCCGAGGAAATCCTGGACCAGGGGGCTGGGGTGCACTTCTCATCTATCGGGAACATGTTCGCGAACTCTGTGGGGGTGAAATGGCCACCACTAATAATAGAATGGAGCTCCAAGCGGCCATTCAAGGCCTCTTGGCCCTGAAAAAGCCCACGTCCGTTCGAGTGGTTACGGATTCAACCTACGTCATGAAGGGTATTACCGAGTGGCTACCCAATTGGATCCGAAGGGGTTGGAAAACGGCTTCCAAGGAGCCGGTCAAGAATGAGGATTTATGGCGTGCTCTTGTGGACGCGCAAAAACCCCACGCAGTGGAATGGGCTTGGGTTAAGGGTCATTCCGGACATCCTGAGAATGAAAGAGCCGACCAACTGGCCAATCGCGGCATCGATGAAATGCTGACTCCGAGACGAGACTGACATGCGACAAATCGTACTGGATACTGAAACTACAGGGCTTGAACATACCGAAGGCCATCGCATCATCGAGATCGGATGCATCGAAATGGTCGACAGAAAGCAAACGGGAACCCGTTTCCATGTTTACCTCAATCCTGATCGAGAGGTTGATGAGGGGGCTGTTGAGGTTCATGGTCTTAGCAATGACTTCCTTTCTGACAAGCCTCGATTCGAGGATATTGCTGAAGATTTCATCAGTTTCATCAAAGGCACTGAGGTCATCATCCACAACGCCGCATTCGACGTCGGGTTTATCAATCATGAACTCAAGCTCTGGAGGGACGATGCCCCTCAGATGGAAGACCTTTGTCGTGTGCTGGACACCCTGATTTTTGCTAGAAAACGTCATCCTGGGCAAAGAAACAGCTTAGATGCGCTTTGCAAGCGCTACGAAATCGATAATGCGCACAGAACACTCCATGGCGCACTTTTGGATGCCGAGATCCTGACAGACGTCTACCTGAGCATGACGGGGGGACAAACGGTGCTGAATCTGGACCCCGATGCTGAAGATGAATTTACCGACGATGCACTCCAGCGCTTCATTAAAACCTTGAAACCACCCGAGGGGCGTCCTCGTCTCAAGGTTTTAAAACCCACAGCAGCGGAAGAAGCCGCACATCGAGCCAAGCTCGAGGAAATTGAAAAGGCCTATCAACTGGTAACCCTCTTCAACCAAATGGATGCAACACAGGAAGGCGATCCAGCTGGTTGATATCAGCCGAGATAGACCGTAAAATGTCCGGCTTTTAACCTGTTCTGGGAGAAAAACATGGCACGTCGCCCACTCGTAGTCGGCAACTGGAAAATGAACGGCACACTTGCCAGTTCACAACAGCTGATTTCCGAGATTCTTGCAGGCCTTCCTGCTGACTGCCGTGCGGAAGTAGGCGTTTGCCCTCCCACAGTATTCATCCCAGAAGTCGCCAAGATTATTGGTAATGGACCTGTTCGTATCGGCGCTCAAAATATCGCCGATCAGGACAAGGGCGCATACACTGGGGAAACTTCAGCCACCATGCTCCGTGAGTTTGGTTGCACGCTCGCCATTGTTGGCCATTCAGAAAGGCGCGCCATTTACGGTGAAACCGATGCTTTGGTCGCTAAGCGCTACGCCAAGGCCATTGAACATGGTGTCACTCCCATTCTTTGCGTTGGTGAAACGCTCGAAGAGAGAGAAGCCAACCAAACGTTTTCCGTCATTGATACGCAGCTGGCTGCGGTCATTGAGCTTTGCGGCGTGGAATCTCTGGCGAAGGCCGTGATTGCTTACGAACCCGTTTGGGCCATTGGAACGGGCAGAACGGCTACAACGGAACAGGCACAGGAAGTTCATGCCTACATCCGCGGCAAAATTGCGGCATTGAATGCGACGGTGGCCGCGAACCTCCAGATCCTCTACGGTGGAAGCATGAAGCCTGATAACGCGGTTGCCCTCATGGCTCAACCTGACGTCGATGGTGGTCTCATCGGAGGTGCAGCGCTCGAAGCCGCTTCTTTCCTTGCTATCGCACTGGCAGCCAACTCATAAGAAA
>CAYFLM010000164.1:0-2870 GCA_964343925.1 uncultured Methylococcus sp. | reverse complement strand
GAGGCGCAGTCGCAATGAGCGATCGATCCGCTGCAAGGAGTACCGGCTGTCTGAGCTGATGATCCCAGCTTCTAAAAGAGAGGGGAACGCCTTTGAATCCTGCCAAAGTGAAGGCAGGGCTTAGGATATAGTTTCGGATGGCCTCAAATTCCAAAGAGTGTGTTCTGCTAGAAGCCTCGCCAATGGCTCTTACGGCTAACCAACCCGCGTAATCCCTCGTTGTCATTTCATGGCCTGTCTGGCTTTTGAAACGCGTCTGAAGTTGGAGCGCGCCCCATGCCTCATGGGTGCGATCCCATGCCGTCGGTCTTAGTCCCGCTGAACCCATAACGGGGCGCGGGAGCCAGGTTCGGTAGGCTAAAAGGTCACCAAACTGATGCTGTTCGTCCGCAACGACAACAACGTCATAGTCTCCTTTTTGGGTCAGTACCGGAATTTCAGATTCCGGTGTACGTCGATCCTCAAATTGATACTGCCACTTGGATTCCTGGACAATCTTGTGGCCGAATTTCTTCGCTGATTTTCGAAATGCGGCTGATAAAGCTTGATCTGCCGCATCAGGCCCAGAAAGCAGTAGCCATTTGTTCCAGCGCTTCTTGGCGAGATATTGCGCCAGAGCATCCGCAATCATGGCTCTGCTCGGAACGAGGTGCAGAATATTGATCTGGCAGGCCTCCTCCCTTAGAGCGTCATCTGTTGCGCTGATGTTATAAAAAAGGGCTGACCGGCTTTCTTCTAACTTGGCTAGGGACACCAGAGTCTCTGCGGGAAGATCGACGATGAAGTGACGCTGACCGCTCTGGATGAGTTGTTTAAACACGAGCAAGGGATCTGTGTCTGGATCCATCATGATTTCTTTGAGCGCAAAGGTTTGCTTCAGAAACTGCCCGGTGGTGTTGTTATCCTGTATGCCAAGCTTTGATCCTTGAAGTCCGGCTTCCTGAATATTGGGATCAAAGTAAAGCTGGGGTTGAGTATCTGGGCCGCGTTGGGTGAGATACGTTAGGGTCAGGGTTTCGGATTTTGGGGTCGAGTCAGGGAGTGAATTTGGAACGGATTTCTTGGGGGCGGCCTTCAGCGTTGATGCCATCATGAGACCTAACAGCAGGGTCACTAAGATTTTGAATGTGATGCGAGTTTTATGAGCGGTAGTCATCGCTTTTACACCAGCGGTGTTTAATTGAGATCCCGATGTCTGATCAGAAGGTCATAGATCTCGCTTTCGAGATGCTTTGAAAGTGCCTCAACCAAAAATACAGAGCGGTGCTGTCCACCCGTACAGCCCACAGCAACGGTGAGATAGTTCCGATTTTCAGCAGCAAATCGAGGTGCCCAACGCTCTACGAAGTGGACCAGATCGGCGAGATATTCTTGAACTTCAGGAATGGCTTCAAGAAATTCCCTGACCTCGGCATCTTTTCCAGTTTTGTTGCGCAGCGTGGGTTCCCAGTGTGGATTGGGTAGGCAGCGCGCATCAAAAGTGAAGTCGGCATCATAGGGGATGCCGTTCTTATAACCAAACGACAGACAGTACAAGGACATTTTCTTTTCCTTGCGTGCGTCAATACGCTTTCGAATGAGTCCTCTCAACTGATGCACATTGATGTGCGTGGTGTCGATGACGAGATGAGCACGACTTACGATGGGCTTGAGCAGCTGAGATTCGAGCTGAATAGCTTCCATCAGCGGGTGGCTGCTATCCGTTAGAGGATGCTTGCGTCGAGTTTCACTAAAACGTTTAAGCAGCGTCTCTAGTTCGGACTTTAGGAAAAGCACCTGGCATTCGATGCCAAGTTTCTCTGCTAGATCGAGTGTTTTAGGAAATTGATCGAGGCCCTCACTTCGACTTCTGGCGTCGATACTGATGGCGACCTTGCGGTAGGCGGGTTGATCTGTTTCGACAGCCTTTCGAATGAAGTCTTCAAACAGTTCAATCGGCAAATTGTCTATGCAGTAGTAGTTGGAGTCCTCGAGTGTTTCGAGCGCAATGCTCTTTCCTGAGCCTGACTGACCGCTAACAATGATCAGCTGCATGACAATTTGCCTTTCTCAGATAGTTTAGTGGTGTAGATGCTTCTCTTTGTGCTTGAGTACCTGACGGTCCAATTTATCAATCAGGTTATCGATCGCCGCGTACATATCCGACTGAGTATCTTCAGCAAAAAGGTTGGCGCCGTTCACATGGACAGTAGCTTCCGCCTTTTGTTCGAGCTTGTTGACCTCAAGTACAACATGGACTTCCATGACTTTGTCGAAATGACGTGCGAGACGAGAAAACTTTTCTGTGACATGGCTGCGCAGTGAATCCGTCACTTCGATATGGTGGCCAGTGATTGTGAGTTGCATGATGGCTTCCTTAAGCTAGTTGAATAAAAATTAAAAAATTTGCTTACGTTCGCTCGACGAAGCAATCGACATCGCTTCTCGGTATTTCGCGATCGTTCTGCGTGCGACATTGATACCACGTTCCTGCAGTAATTTGGCAATTGCATCATCACTCAGGGGTTTTTTGGGGTCTTCTTGCCCAATCAGCTCCTTGAGAAAGGCTTTAATAGCCGTTGCTGAACATTCACCACCACCTTGAGTGCTGACGTGACTCGAAAAGAAATACTTGAATTCGTAGATACCATTGGGGGTATGCATGTATTTCTGGGTAGTCACACGGGAGATGGTTGATTCGTGCATGCCAACCTCAAGCGCAATATCCCTAAGGACGAGGGGCTTCATCGCCGTTTCTCCTTTATCCAGAAACTCCTGCTGGCGCTCGATAATGCTACGCGCAACCCGAAGCAGGGTCTCATTTCGACTTTGAAGGCTCTTGATGAACCATCGAGCCTCCTGTAGGTGGTTTCGCATAGTGGTGTTATCAG
>CAYFLM010000163.1:0-2889 GCA_964343925.1 uncultured Methylococcus sp. | reverse complement strand
GATGAAGGGATCAAGCGATGCCAAACGGGGGTCCAGATTGTTGCGGTAACTGCGGGTTCAACAGAGCTGTTCAGGAGATGGCTCATCCGCATCCTCAGGATCGATATCGATTCTGGGATCTCTCGTATTGCACCCTCAGGAACCTCAAAGTAGGAAATCCCTTCTGGACCTACTGCGATAACTTTCGATACGGTAAAACCTTGCCTTCAAAAGATGAAACCGAAGCCCTAGAGGGCCCGATAACGGGGAGTGGTCTGTACGAAGGCTATGTCAGAATTCCATGGCATGGAGATGTTGAACCCGTCGTGTCGACGCCCGTTACGTGTTCAGCCTGTGGCCGGAAAACAGAAAGCGGTATTTCCATTTCCCATGACTCAGAAGCGCTCGGATTTTGTACCAACCGACATTATGTGGAGTGGTGGCTGACCCAACATGATGACCCTCGGGTTACAGCGGAACACCTCTCCACCCCAGAAGAGTTCTTCAAAAAATATCCCTAAGTATGCGAGTGGGTCTCATAAAGCTATTCATGTACATCGCCATTGCTGCAGAATCGCTATGGCTGACCGATACGGTGCTTGGGCAGAATCTTCAGGCTAAGGTGTATCCCATGCATTCGGATTCGACCTTTATCGCGATAGGCAATACTTTCTTAGGCGTCATGATAGGTCTCCCTTTTCTTTTAGGGATTGTGTTTCTGACATCGAAGGCCAGCAAGGCAAGATGGCACCGCTCATCAAGGCATCGCTGGGCTATTGGCATCGGCGGTCTTGTTGCCTATGTCAGCATTTTTATTTTGTGTTTTATCGCTTGGGGGGCCTGGGACCTTGAGCGACATGCGCCACTTTATTACTGGTACGAAGGGCTGATGTTTCTTGTGATGATCTCCGCGCTTTTGGATGCTGATACATTGATGAGGTCAAACCCATGTTAGGGGCAATGGCCGGAGACATTATCGGATCCCGGTATGAGTTCTCACGCATGAAGCGGAAGGATTTTCCTTTGTTTCCAGAGGGGGCGTCTTTTACCGATGACTCCGTGCTGACCGCGGCGGTAGCCGACTCCCTTATTAATGGGCGAGACATCGTTGAATGTCTCAGAGACTGGCCCAGGGTGGTCACCATTGATGCCACTAAAGTCAGCGGGTACGGACAGCGGTTCATGCGGTGGCTTGCCGCCCCTACCCCACAACCGCCCTATGGCAGCTTTGGAAATGGGGGTGCCATGCGGATTTCCCCTGTGGCCTGGCTCTCTCCCGATTTTGAGACCATGAGACAGAATGTCGTGACCGTAACGGAGGTCACGCACAATCATCAGGACGGGATCGCAGGAGCACTCGCCACTGCGGAAGCCATCTGGTTTGCGCGTCAAAACATCAATCCCGCGTGGATACGAGACCGAATTTCCTTGGAATATGGCTATTCTCTGGACAAGAGCGTCGATGAACTCAGAGCGATTCATGAATACAACGAAACCAGTCAAGGTTGTGTTCCAGAAGCCATCACCTGCGCCCTGGAGGCTGAAAGCTTTGAAGATGCCATTCGAAATGCCGTGTCGCTCGGGGGTGATGCGGATACGCTGGCTGCGATTGCAGGATCTATCGCGGAAGCCCGATTTGGCGTTCCGACTGAAATTGAGAGGGAGGTCAGGGACCGATTAGATTCGCTTCTGTTAGAAATGCTCGACGTATTTCAAGATAGAACTCGGGAACTATACTGATCGGATGATTTTAAAAGCCGTCCTCTCAGACATTACCCAATTACCTGCTGATGTCATCGTCAATGCCGCAAATCCCTATTTGATGGGTGGCGGCGGTGTAGATGGCGCGATCCACCGGGCGGCTGGACCCGAGCTTCTTGAAGCATGTCGAACATTGGGTGGATGTCCCGAGGGGGACGCCAAAATCACCGAAGGCTACCAACTTGAAGCCAAGCATGTGATTCATGCCGTTGGGCCAAGATGGCAGGATGGGCATCACGGTGAACATGAACTGCTCGCTTCTTGCTATCGCCGCTCCATTGAATTGGCAGAATCCGTCAAAGCCAAGCGAATGGCTTTCCCCTGCATCAGCACTGGCATCTATGGTTTCCCCCCGAAATTGGCCGCTTCCATCGCGGTCATGACCGTAGTCGACTCCATCAATAGTGCGGTCTTTCTTCAAGAAATCACTTTCTGCTGTTTCTCACCTAAAGACCTTGGATACTACCTCTTGGAGTTGAAAAAATATCCAGGCATGACCGATAAGGCGTAGCGACCCAATCCAGCTAGATGGATTTAGGACTTTCGACCCGAGGCGATCAAAAACAAGACAACTGATATGGATAGACTGATGAGCGCTTTAAGGTAAAGGCTATCCTGAAAAAAACCTATGGCTGCGAGCAACATCATGCACCCAGATAGGGGCGCTATGAGAGGAGCTAGGCTCCTAAAACAAAGCAAAAAACTAGCAATCGCTACCGCTGACCACATCCCAATACACCAATCTTCTTAACCACACAGTTCTACGATCTTGTTGTAGGTCCTTTTAAGTGCAACCGCAGGAGCGACTTTTCTGGCCTCAAAAATGTTAATGAGACTTGAGTAATACCAAAGCACTTGTGCCCTTTCCGCGCTAAATCGAGCAAAAACTAGAGGACCAATTTCAGTGAGATCTAAAAGAATAGCTTCAAGGTTATGCAGTTTGTCACAAGCAGAAACGAGTAGCGCTTCGTCTGGCTCTTCACGCAAATGAAGCAGATAGGCTTCCTTCCGTTCTTTCCAAGGGGCCTTCTGACCACTGGTGGGATCGGGTACCCCATCGGTACAGGCTTTAACGATATCGAGCACACGCGGACCAAACTCTGAGACGCGCTCCCCGAATTCAGGCGAATCCTCGAGGACATCATGGAG
>CAYFLM010000162.1:0-2905 GCA_964343925.1 uncultured Methylococcus sp. | reverse complement strand
GCGCTCCCTCAGGTTGAATATCCAACCCTCCAGGTGCGCACCTATTACCCTGGAGCAAGTCCAGAGGTTGTCGCCTCCACCATCACCTCACCCCTCGAAAAGCAGCTCGGGCAAATTTCTGGTTTGCAGCAAATGTCCTCAGCCAGCTCTTTTGGGGTTTCAACCATTACGCTCCAGTTTCATCTCCATCTGAATCTGGACGTTGCTGAACAACAGGTGCAGGCCGCAATCAATGCGGCCTACAGTTATCTCCCGACCGATCTACCGACGCCGCCCATCTACTCCAAGAACAACCCTGCGGATGCCCCAATTCTGACGCTTGCGCTGAAATCCAAAACAATCCCCTTGATTCATGTTCAGGATTTGGCCGATACCCGAGTAGCACAGAAGATTTCTCAGTTGCCGGGTGTTGGCATGGTGAGTGTGAATGGGGGGCAGAAGCCGGCGGTTCACATCAGGGTCAATCCCACAGCGCTTTCAGCCTATTCCATCAGCATGGAGGAGCTCAGAAATACGCTCAGCCAAACGACGGTCAATCAGGCTAAAGGAAGTTTTGATGGGTCTTCAATTGCTCAAACCATTCTGGCAAATGATCAATTGATGAGCCTTGAAGACTTTAAACGGCAGGTTATTGTTTATCGGAACAATGCGCCGGTGAGGATTTCCGATGTCGCTGAGGTCACCGAAGAAGCTGAGAACAAGCGCCTAAGAAGCTGGATGAATGAGGATCCCGCCATCATTCTCAACATTCATAAGCAGCCAGGCGCAAACACCATTCGGGTGGTGGACAGCATTTTGGCGCTCCTCCCTCAACTTGAAAATAGTTTGCCTGGAGCCATCGATGTCGAGGTGGTCTCTGACAGGACCATTACTACCCGGGCCTCCATTCGCTCTGTTGAGCACGAGTTACTGGTGACTGTAGCACTCGTCGTCCTGGTCATCTTTCTCTTTCTCAGAAATATACCCTCCACCATCATTCCGTCACTCTCCGTTCCCTTATCGCTTTTGGGCACTTTTGCGGCCATGTATGGCCTGGGCTTCAGTCTTAATAATCTAACGTTGATGGCCCTGACTATTGCGACCGGATTTGTAGTCGATGATGCGATCGTGATGCTCGAAAACATCGTTCGATACATCGAAAAGGGATTATCTCCAAAAGAGGCGGCCATCAAGGGCGCAGGTGAAATCAGCTTCACCATCGTTTCACTGACGGCCTCCTTGATTGCAGTACTGATTCCTCTGCTTTTTATGGGCGATGTGCTGGGTCGGCTATTCCGTGAATTTGCCATGACCTTGACGATGGCCATTCTGATCTCTGCTTTTGTTTCACTGACTTTGACACCCATGCTTTGCGCCTTTCTTCCAGAAAGGAAGGTGCAGGCTGATCATGGAAGAAGTGGGTTGCT
This sequence comes from uncultured Methylococcus sp., assembly GCA_964343925.1. Taxonomy (GTDB): domain Bacteria; phylum Pseudomonadota; class Gammaproteobacteria; order Methylococcales; family Methylococcaceae; genus UBA6136. The sequence goes on along the minus strand of CAYFLM010000162.1, from coordinate 1,499 downwards.
GTTGGAGTGGTTACTCGAGCGGTATCGTGTTTCTTTAGCGTGGACACTAGAACGAAACCGGATGGTGATCACCATCGCTTTGGGTCTTCTTGCATTGACGGCAAGTCTTCTCCTAGTCGTGCCTAAGGGTTTCTTTCCCCTTCAGGATACCGGCCAACTCTTGGCTTTAACCGAAGCGGATCAAGCCATTTCCTTTGAGGACATGGAGGACCGACAGCAGGCGCTAGCCCAAATTATTCTCAAAGATCCCGCCGTTGAGAATATTGCATCCTTTATCGGTGTGGATGGAACGAATACCTCCATGAATGTCGGCCGCATTCAAATCAAACTGAAGCCCATCGGTGATCGGGATGCCATGGATGAGGTGGTTTATCGGTTGGAGCAGGCTTCAGAGCAGGTTAAGGGAATGAAGTTACACCTCCAGCCTGTACAAGATCTTTCCATCGAGGATCGTATCAGCAAGACCCAATTTCAGCTGACTCTGGAATCTGCGGATCGAGCGGTTCTCGAGGCATGGACGCCAAAGCTCCTTCAGGAGCTGGACCGGAAAGACAGCCTCGAGGATCTTGCCAGCGATCTCCAAAATAAGGCGAGAGTCACACGGCTGGTTATTGATCGTGATACCGCTTCTAAATTGGGTGTATCCGCCCAACTCATTGATCAAACCCTGTATGACGCATTTGGTCAGCGCCAGATCATCACGCGCTATACACAAATCAATCAGTACAAAGTCATTCTTGAAGTGGCCGATGACTATCAGACCACCCCTGAAAAAATCGCCCAGATCTATATCCCACTCAACGGGGGCAGAGCCATTCCTTTATCGGGTATTACGAGACAGATTGAGGAGAGTGGGCCAGCGGTAATTAACCGACAAGGCCAATTTCCAGCGGTCACGCTTTCATTTAATTTGCCCGAAGGTATATCGCTAGGTCGAGCCGTCGAAGATATTCAGTCGGTCCTGAATACGCTTGAATTACCAAAAAGTATTCGTGTTCGTTTTCAAGGCACGGCTAAGGCTTTTGAGGGGGCCATGCAGAGTGAAATTCCTCTTCTTATAGCGGCCGTCGTGACGGTTTATTTGGTCCTGGGTGTCCTGTATGAAAGCTTTATTCACCCGATCACTATTCTCTCAACGCTCCCCTCGGCTGCCGTTGGTGCCCTATTGATGTTGCTGGCCTTGGGTATTGATCTCGATATCGTATCGCTCATTGGGATAGTGTTATTGATAGGCATCGTCGAGAAAAATGCCATCATGATGATCGACTTTGCGCTTGAAGCTCAACGCAAAGAAGGTCTTTCTCCCAAGGAAGCCATTTATCAGGCCTCCCTGCTTCGGTTTCGGCCCATCATGATGACGACGATGGCGGCACTTTTGGCAGGCGTGCCTCTGGCGGTGGGGACCGGTATGGGGCACGAACTTCGTCAACCCTTGGGCGCGGTGATCGTGGGGGGGCTCATTTTTAGTCAGCTGATGACGCTCTACACTACGCCATCGA
>CAYFLM010000161.1:0-2916 GCA_964343925.1 uncultured Methylococcus sp. | reverse complement strand
GTAGGTCTGGTGTGAACTGAATACGGTGGAAATCGCCCTCAATTCCCTTGCTAAGCACGTTGATCGCACGCGTCTTGGCAAGACCGGGGGCCCCCTCGACAAGGATATGCCCATCAGCTAAGAGCGCAATGAGCATCCTTTCAATCAGGAGTTCCTGTCCCAAAACCTGACTCGATACAAACGATCGCAGATTCTCGAGTTGGATCTGCTCGTGGGATGCAGGCTTCCGTGTATTCGGTTCTTGTGTCATAGGCGTTTGATTCAGTTGAGATAAATTGGGTTGATTAGGTTTTGCGCGTGATAGCCTTGTGGCCGATATCGTTGCGAAAATAAACGCCGTCCCAATGGATTTGGTGTAGAGCGGCATAGGCTGATGTTTGTGCATCCTTTATCGAGCTCCCCAAGGCCGTGACACAAAGCACTCGACCGCCCGCAGTCAGCGTGTCTTCACCGTGTTGTCGCGTTCCAGCATGGAAAACCTTTACCCCTTCAGCCAGGGGGGTGCCTAGCCCGCTGATCGGATGGTTGGATTCGTAAGCATCAGGATAACCTCCCGCTGCCATGACAACGCCCAAGGCCGGTCTTGGGTCCCATTCGATGTTTGTTTCGTTGAGTTTCCCATCTAAAGCTTTGAGGCAAAGGTCAACGAGATCTCCTTGAAACCGCAGCATGATCGGCTGTGTTTCCGGATCGCCAAATCGGCAGTTGAATTCTAAGACCTTAAGCTTGCCGTCAGGGCTTATCATGAGCCCTGCATAAAGAAACCCGGTGTAGGGACTACCGTCTGCAGCCATCCCCCGAAGCGTTGGTAGGATGACTTGCTGCATGGCAGCATCATGAATCGCTGGGGTCACTACAGGTGCCGGTGAGTAAGCGCCCATCCCCCCGGTGTTTGGGCCGGTGTCCCCATCATCCCTGGCTTTGTGGTCTTGGGAGCTGGCCATAGGGATTGCGGAGAGTCCGTCGGCCACCACGATGAAACTGGCTTCTTCGCCCTCCAGAAATTCTTCAATGACCACTCGATGTCCAGCGGAACCGAAGGCGTTCCCTGCCAGCATATCTTCTATTGCGTTTTGAGCCTCACTCTTCGAAAAGGCAACCACCACCCCTTTTCCGGCGGCGAGGCCGTCCGCTTTGATGACGATGGGGGCCCCAACCTTCTCAAGGTAGGCGAGCGCCGATTTAACCTCCGTAAAGGTTTCATAAGCTGCGGTCGGAATGCCGTGTCTAGCCATGAAATCCTTACAAAAGGCCTTTGAGCCTTCGAGTTGGGCCGATTGAGCGGAGGGCCCAAAACACTTTTTTCCTGCTTTGCCGAAGCTGTCCACGATCCCCGCTACTAATGGAACTTCTGGCCCCACGATAGTGAGATCGACATTTTCTCTAATGGCAAATTCAAGCAAGCCCTCCACATCAGAAGCTGCAATATCGATGTTCTTTAGGTTAGGTTCGAGGGCCGTTCCAGCATTCCCCGGGGCAACATAAACCTGATGAGCGAGGGGAGATTGGGCGGCTTTCCAAGCGAGGGCGTGTTCTCGACCGCCGTTTCCAACAACAAGAATCTTCATGTGTGACTGCAAGGGGGTAGGAAAAAGTTCTTGGAAATGATAACCCCTAAAAATGCGGAGGTCTAAACGCTACCGATAAAAGCAACCAATAGATACGTTATAATGTAACAAAATGGTCGTGGATACTTTGGATGCGGTTCTTGCCTTTTCTTATTTTGTTTTCGGTTGAGCAAGCTTTTGCTGTGACGCCGATCAATGAAATGGTCGAGACCCTAGATGAGGTAGAGGTCTCCGCCTCGACCGCCGATGAGCTTGATCTCGGGCTTGGTCAGCCGGTTACGGCATTGGCCGGAGATAAGCTAACTAAAAAAATTACAGATACCCTTGGCGCTACCTTGGAGCAGGAGGTGGGTCTTAACAACGCTTCCTTTGGGCCAGGAGTCGGGCAGCCTGTGATCAGAGGTCAATCAGGGCCAAGGGTTCAGGTGCTCCAGGATGGGCTCAACATCATGGATGCTTCCCAATTTAGTGGCGATCATGCCAATGCGATTGAGCCCGTTCTTGCTGAAAAGCTTGAAGTGATCCGTGGCCCCTCAACCTTACTCTATGGCGGTACAGCCATTGGAGGGGCTGTAAATGTCATCGATAATCGCGTACCGATGGAACTTCCTGAGCAACCGCTTTCCGGCGCGCTTTCAACCCGATTTAACTCGGTATCCAACGAAACTTCCACGGCGATGAAATGGGATGTTGCAAGGGATCATCTTGTCATGCACCTCGATGGCTTTTATCGACAAAATGGAAACCTAACAATCCCTGGCAATGCGATCAATCAGGCTGCCTATGTCCAAGAGACGGGGTCGCAGCCTTCGGTCAATACCTTTGGTTATCTTGCGAATACGATGGGGAATGCGATTGGAGGAACTGCGGGGCTTTCCTGGGTCGACAATTGGGGCTACACGGGCATTTCTTACAATAACCGCAATGATCTTTATGGCATTCCGCCGGATGGTTCAGCGGGAAGTCCCAATGTATCGATCTATCAAAATGTAAGTCGCTCCACTTACAAGACTGAACTCAAGGATCCGTTTAAGGGGGTCGGAAAGATGACAGTCAGGTTTGCCTACAACGATTACACCCATGTTGAACTCAATGACGGTGCAACCAACACTACCTACACCAATGCGGGAGCGGAGAGTAGGGTGGAGTTGGAGCATTTGCCCTGGTTGGGCGAAATGACGGGTGTGTTCGGGTTTCAGAGCCAGAACAATCATTTTAATGTGGTATCGGCCCCAGGTAGCCTAGCTCCAGGAGCCCCAGCAATAGCACCGCTTTCTTACATCCAGAATTATTCTGTTTTTGATCTGGAGAGGGTTGCTCTGGACCCTTTCCAATTTGAGGCAGGTTT
>CAYFLM010000160.1:0-2960 GCA_964343925.1 uncultured Methylococcus sp. | reverse complement strand
CTTCCCTTGCGGCGGTGGGACTTTTGCTATGTGGATTGTCCTGGTTTGTGTGCCCAATAACAGGCTTGTCCGAACAGTGTGTTGTTGGATGTGTTGTTGGATTTGGGTCGCGTGTTGTTGGATAAAATGCGTGTTGTTGGATTGCTGAGATGCCGCTTTCTGACTCGCAGGTTCGTGCCCTAAAGGCGGGACCGCGTAGGCAGAGTAAATCTGTGGGCGACTCCTTGATTTTGGTCATTGAGTCGGCCGATCGCGGGGGCGGTAAGTCCTTTGAAGGGAGGATGCGCTTCCCATCAGGACGCGGCGGGAAGCAGGTGCCCGTGCGGATTGGTCCTTATGGCAAGGGTCTGGGTCAATGGAGCCTCAAGGAGGCACGGGATGAGTGGGATCGCATCAGGGCTTGGTCGAAGCAGACAGGACTTGACCCCAGGGAACTCAAGCGTCAAGAGCAGAAGGCGACCATCCAACAACACGTAGGACCAACCCTGGAGCAGGCGGCTCAGTCATTTCTGGATCGTTCGTCTACACGTGATCGGACCAAAGCTGGGTATCGCAATATGCTTTGGAACCAGGTGTTCCCCGTACTCGGATCATCAACCCCAGTGCATCATTTCTCCTGGGATTACAAGAATCCGGGTGGGAAAAATGGTCGTCAGGTTGTTCTTGATTTGAAGGCGGACATCGAGCGCAGAGCTCCAGTTCACGCCGACAAGGTGCTGATGGTGTTGCGTCAAGTGTTTGATCATGCTATCGACCAGGGATGGATGCCAAGGGACCAGAACCCCGCACTTGGTACAAAAGGAATCAAATCGAAGCACAAACCCTCACCTCATCCCACCTTGCGCTGGGATCAACTTCCAGAGTTCTTCCAGGAGCTTGAGCTGAACCAGGCAAAAGGCTCTTTCATAACAATCTGTGCGGTCAAGATTCTGTTCATGACCTTCCTCCGTGTCGGGTCTCTAACGCCAATGCGTTGGTCAGAATTGGATGATGATCAAGATATCTGGGTGATCCCTGCAGACCGTATGAAGAGTGGAAAGGAGCATCTTGTTCCTTTGACGGAACCACTAAAGGACGTGCTCGAATGTTTGAGAAGAGTCAACAATAATAGTGATTTTGTTTTTCCATCGCCTCGAAGCAATGTTTCGGGCTATCTCAATCCATATTCAATAAACCAGCATTTTGTTCGAATGGGATATAAGTCGGTCCTAAGGGCGCATGGGATTCGCTCCATACCATTGACCGCAGGGCAAGAGGTACTTGGCTTCTCTGCTGAGGTTATTCAGAGGCAAATGGCACACGCAATCGGAGACAAAGTTCGTCAAGCTTACGACAGATCTCAACTGATTAATGAGCGAAGAAGATTTATGATTGCATGGTGTGATGCCCTGCTTTCACAGGGACTCAAGACATAAAAAAGAGGGGCTTTTAACCCCTCGCGGTTGTTACTTGATCAGCGATCCAATTTTGAATATCTGATTCTGCCCAGGCCACCAGACGTGGGCCAAGCGCAATCTGTTTTGGAAAAGAACCCAAGGCGATACGCGCGTAAATCGTACTGCGTGAGAGTCCAGTCGTAGCAATAACATCGGGAAGTCGAATGAGGCGCTCTGTAAGGTGATTCATAGGTTTAGATCTGTATTGAAGAATTTTATAGCTCTGGGAGTGGAGGTCGGATTCAGAAGGAGGCAGGCAAGTGTCTCGTTAGGAAAGTAGCTCCAGAGAACTCCGGGTAAACCCGATAACAATCAGCAGCTGGGGTCGAGGCAGTAGGCCTCCAGTTTGCCGCTGATAAAGGCTCCTGTATCAAGCCCAATTCTGTGAGGCAGAACCTCGATTTCAAAATCTGGCTTGAAGCTATGACCGTGAACGACCACGTATGGAAGATCGTGATCTTGCGAGAGAAAAGGCTCGCGAATCCAGAGCAGATCATCAAAGCTTTGGTCCTCCCAGGGCACGCCCGGTCGAACGCCTGCGTGGACAAACAGGTATGTGCCGCGGATTGCCAAAACCGGTAAGGCTTCCAACCAATCGCGGTGTTGCTCAGCAATAGGTAAAAAATCCCGATCGCCGCCGTTATGGAGCCACAGTCTCGTTGCAGGGCCGTTGCCACCTTCTTGTAAAGCGTCAAGAAGAAGGGCTTCGTGGTTGCCAAGGAGTATGGTCACCTTGGCCAGCCCGTAGATCTCGGGTTGATCCTGCAGATCCCTTACCAATTCGATAACCTTCAGGTCGCCATCGGGCTCTGGTGCCCGATCTACAAGATCGCCAAGGAAAATGAGTTCAGAACCAGAACCCAAATGATCCCAGAGCGTTTTGTTGAGGAGGCTGGCGCATCCATGAACGTCACCAACTGCGATGACTGGGGCCTTGGTCTCAGGACTGTTCATCACTGACCTCCAAGACGTTGAGGGTTGAACGCAGTGATTCGCTTCTTAAGCGCTTCCGAGTCAGGTTGGGGTCCGAGACAAGCAGCTCTCGCGTTTGCCCCAGCAGCCGGAGCTCGCGCCTGACGTTCGTGGTCTGGGGAAGTTCGCGAAATAATGCCTGCAACGAGCTCAGCTTGTTGGCCGCGGCCATAAAGTCTGAGCCATCAATTGCAGAGATGATCTGGCGCCGTTCGTTGTTGGCGTGGAAAAGAGCCAGCTTCTCCTGGACCGCACAATCAACAGGAAGGTCGAAAAGCTCACCAATCGAAAGCACAGGCAGCAACAAATGCGCCGTGAGTTCCTGACGCATAGAACTCTTAGGGCTATCCCATGCCAAGCGAACGCTGGCGATCTCCTGGTTCGGCTCCCACGCAGGCAATCGAAGCCTGAGTCCGATAGAGAAATCTTCTCCGTAGACGAGGTTTGGAATTTTGAAGTTGCCCGAACTTGTACGGGCAAAATCGTTGAAGACAGCGATCAACTGAGTACCATTTTTGGGGCGGATGCCGATGCTCACCATCTCCCCATAGG
>CAYFLM010000159.1:0-2961 GCA_964343925.1 uncultured Methylococcus sp. | reverse complement strand
ACTGTTTTCTATTCGTTCAAGAGATCAACCGCTTGAGACTGAGTTAGACGCCAACTACAAATTGTGACAGATATTTTGATTTGATCTAACGATGACTCTCCCGCTCCTAAAACGCTCACTTCTCTCTCAATTTTATCTATTCACCCATACGGAGATCTTGCATGTCGAACCCTACTGTAGCCGACTACCTCGCTAGCCGACTCGCCGATCTTGGCATTGATCGGGCATTTGGTGTTCCGGGTGACTACGCGTTTTCATTTGACGATGCGATCGAGGCTTGTCCGGGCATGTCTTGGGTCCTATGCGCCAATGAACTCAATGCGGCGTACGCTGCGGACGGTTACGCGAGACGATTTGGCGCTGCACTTTTGACCACGACCTATGGCGTAGGCGAACTGAGTGCACTTAACGGCATCATGGGCAGTCGTGCCCATCGACTCCCGGTATTTCATGTGGTTGGAGCGCCCTCTCGCCGAATCATTCGTCAGGGCCTTATTACCCATCACTCGCTCGGTGATGGTGACTACGATAATTTTGCGGCGATCTCGGCAACAGCAGCTTGTGTGAGTACGGTTCTCACCCCTGAAAATGCGATTGAAGAAATTAATCGGGTCATCAACAAGGCGCTTAGAGAAAGTATGCCCGCCTATATCGTAGTGCCAATGGACTACGGAAAAATGCCAATCATAGGTACGCCCCAGAAAGGCAAACACCTTTCTGAGATTCGCCGGCAGGTGAGTAACCCCAAAGAGCTTGAGGAAGCCGTTGAAGGGCTTATTGCTGCCCTTCAAAAGGCCGAACGGCCCGTTGCTCTCCCCAGCATGCATGTGGCGCGTTACGGACTTAAAGCGAAACTCGAAAGTTTCATTACGCGCGCCAACATTCCTTTTGCAACAACCCCTATGGATAAATCGGTGGTGAGTGAGGCGCATCCCTGCTATCTAGGGCTTTATAACGGAGACTTCTCCTCGCCACTTGAGGTGAAGCCCTTTGTAGAAAGTGCGGATCTTATTCTGGACATCGGTGGTTTTGTTCCGGTCGAGCTCAATACCGGCTTCTGGTCAAACAATCTTCCTGAAGATCGTGTCGTTGCGATTCATGAAAATTGGGTACAAATTGGTACGAAGGTCTGGCTGGGGTGTGCGATCGAAGATGTTCTCGATGCGCTTATTTCGCAAACGCCGAGATTCCAGACACTCTCCAGTCCTGTGCCGCCTCTTGGCTGGTTAGATTTGATTGGCAAAGATGATGATCCCACGGGATCGCCCACACTTTACCCAAGAATCCAGAGAATGCTCCGTCCCGGTGATATTTTCGTCGTGGAAACGGGTTCAGGCATGCTTCACACCAATCGCATGCGGCTTCCTGCAGGGGTTGATAATGAAACACAGACGCTGTGGGGCTCCATTGGGTGGGCAACTCCGGCACTGATGGGTATGGCTCTGGCACAGCCTGAGCGCCGTTTGATTGCAATCACGGGTGATGGGGCACACGGCATGACGCTGAATGAACTCTCCGTGATGGGCCGCTATGATGTCAAACCCATTATTTTTGTTCTCAAAAATGATATTCATGGCGTTGAAGATGTAGTTGGCGATCTTGGACATATCTTCAACGTGCTCCCGATCATCGAATATCATGAACTTCCTAACGCTTTTGGTTGTAAGAACTGGCTCACCGCGAAGGTCTCAACCGTTCGAGAACTGGATGACATTATTCGCAAGATTGAGTCCCACGATGGTGCAGCCTATGTGGCTGTCATGATCCCCAAGGAGGAGAGTCAGCCCTTGCCTGAATGGCGTAAGGATCAGGCTTATAAAGTCGCTACGCCGGATTCAGACTAATTTTGTTCACTCCTTTGTGTGATCTTGCCCTAGAGCTATCTCGCGCTGGGGCTACACATAGGTGATTTTCATTATTCAGTCAGTAGATTTAGCCTAGAAAGGCTATGGGCGTGACGGTCATTTAATGCGCTCAAGCGCAGCGATTGAGGTTGATTCTGCCTGGACAACCGTCCGCCCGTTTAACGACGCCTGAGTCGCTCTGTGCTCAAGCATGCGCACACCATTGTGGAAGATTGTTGTCTTGATGCGTGCAATCATTTCGAATACTATCGAACTATGGAATCAGAAGATGTCGTCGTAGCCTTAACCGCACTTGCCCAAGCGAGTCGATTGGCTGTTTTTCGCCTCCTTGTCCAAGCGGGAGAGGAAGGGATACCGGCCGGCAAGATAGCTGAAGCATTGGATATCCCACCTTCATCGCTGTCCTTCCACTTGAAAGAGCTGAGTTATGCGGGGCTTATCAAATCAAAGCAGAATGGACGATTTGTCATCTACAGTGCAAATTATGAACGGATGAGGGACGTGTTGGGCTACCTCTCCGAAAACTGTTGTAACGGTAAAGCTTGTTAATTCTGAAAGGACACTGTGGTAAGCCGATCGCCCGTTTAAAACGCGCCGAGACATGTGAGTCAATCCATGCTTCTGGATGGCATTCACGCATGCTGTGCGACAGCCGGATAACACTAGCCTGCTAATGGCCCTCATTCAAAACTAAATCCTGATAAAACTATGAGAAACAACATCCTAAATGTTTTGGTTCTATGCACGGGAAATTCCTGCCGAAGTGTGATGGGGGAAGCCTTGGTGACGGCATTGGGGCAGGGCCGATTCCAGGGGTTTAGCGCCGGTAGTAAGCCCATTGGTCGTATTAATACAGGTGCATTGGCAACCCTTGAGCGCCACGGTCTTCCCACCCAAGGTTATTCGAGTAAATCGATGGACGCCTTCAAGGATCAGCCCATCGACATTTTGATTTCTGTATGTGATTCCGCAGGAAAAGAACCGTGCCCTGTTTTCTTGGATCCTGCCATTCGGGCGCATTGGGGGGTTGAGGACCCTGGTCATGTGGAAGGTACTCCGGAAGAAATCATTGCTGCATTTGATAAAACGTTCAACA
>CAYFLM010000158.1:0-2963 GCA_964343925.1 uncultured Methylococcus sp. | reverse complement strand
CTCATTGCTGCATCGAAAGCCCGTTTCTGGTGAAATCACCGCCAATATCGTCTCTATTCAAGAACGAACTATTCGCTATGGCACATTGATCTGGGAGTTTGGACAGATCAGTCGCATTGATGAACTTGGGGAAGAGCGTCCCGGTGCGCCTTATTTGATTCCAGGTTTTGTCGATGCCCATCTCCATATCGAAAGTGCTCATCTCCCTCCCGCGGAATTTTCGCGGCTAGCGCTGCCTCGGGGGACTCTCGCTTGCGTGGTGGATCCCCATGAGCTTTGCAATGTCATGGGACTTTCGGGGTTTGACTTCATGTATGAAAGTGCCCAGAAGACGGCGCTTGAATTTCTTTGGGGTGCGCCGTCCTGTGTACCAGGACACCGTCTCGAAAATCATGGTCTCCAGATAGGTCTTTCCGACGTGGAGCGTCTCCTCGATGAGGGAAGAGCCGGTTTTTTGGCCGAGGTGATGGATGTTGAAGGCGTCCTCAATCGTTCCAAAGGCATCATGGCAAAGATCCTGGCAACCAAGCTTAGGAAGAGGCCCATTGATGGTCATGCCCCAGGTTTGAGCGGGACAAACCTACGTAAGTATCGCGCCTCTGGCATCCAGACGGACCATGAGTGTTCGACCCTGGATGAAGCATTGGAAAAGCTTGATCTGGGTTTCAAGATTCTGATTCGTGAGGGTTCTGCTGCTCGTGATTTGGATGCCCTTGAGAGCCTGATCCGAACCCATCCTGATGAAGTGATGTTGTGTACGGATGATCTTCATCCCGATGATCTTGCCAGTGGACACATGGACGCCCTCGTGCGTCGCGCCATGGCCCTCGGGCATGACTTCTTTGATGTCCTTAAAGTCAGTGGACTTAATGCCGTCCGTCACTATGGTCTACCGTTGGGACAGCTTGGGATTGGCGAACGGATGGATGCCGTACTGATCAGCGATCCTAAGCGGGTAAAGGTGCAAAAAGCGTGGATTCGAGGGCAACTGGTGGCTGAAGATGGGGCCTCCAAGGAGAGGCACCGCCATGTGCTTCCGATTGGCGGACTCAAGGCACGACCGCTTCAAAAGGATGATTTTAGAATTCCAAAACGAAAAGGGGATCTTAGGGTTTTGGTCGTGGAGGACGGAAGTCTTGCAACGAAAGCGGTCTTTCTCCCGGCGCTCTTTGATACTGAAGACCTTCTGATCGCTCAACCCGGAAAAGATATCCTCTGGATGGTTCTGGTCAACCGTTATCGGCCTCAAAAGCCAGTCTTGGGAATGGTGCGGGGTTTTGGTCTGGATGAAGGGGCTATTGCATCAAGTTATGCCCATGACGCGCATCATATTGTGGCCGTTGGCGTTGACCCTGGTTCCATCGTAAAAGCGGTGAATGCTTTGATCGAGCGGGGAGGGGGGCTCTCCAGGGTCTCCGGTGATCAACTCGACATTCTGCCCTTGCCCATAGCCGGTCTCATGAGTCCGGAGCCTGCGGCCGCTGTCGCCAATCATTACCAGCACCTCAACGAGGAAGCCCAGTTCATGGGCTCGACCCTCAAAGCGCCTTACATGCAACTCGCGTTTCTTGCCCTACCCGTAATCGGGGACCTTAAGCTTACGTCAGAAGGCCTCTTCGACGTTAAGGCTCAGCGGCTCGTTGGCCTTTTCTAGGCTTTCTGGCGAGCTCTGAAATCAGCCGCCTTCTTCCATTCCTCATCGACCTTGGCCTTAAAGCGTGCCCGCCTTTCCGCGTGATCGGGGTGCCTTCGAATGATCAGAAAGTAGACCAAGGTCAAAATCACAAACCAAGCGGGGAGTATCAGAAGTGTCTCTCGGCTTTCGGGGTCGAGCCAGAGGGTATAAAGCAAAAATCCAAAAAACAGCAGAACGATGACGCTCATGAACAACCCCATCGGCATTTTGAATCGGGATTGGGCATGCCGTTCCGGGCGCCTTGACCGATAGATGAAATAGGAGATGAGAATCATGCTCCAAACGAAGATGAACAGGAGCGATGCGACAGACGTGACACGGTCAAAGGCTTCCATCACGGTTTCTCCTGCAGCCAGTAAGGCGACTGCGAGAAACAGCATGATGCAGGTCATCCACAGGCCATGAATAGGTACGCCTCTTGAAGAGAGCTTCCGATACCAGGGTGAAGCATCTCCCTCAATCGCGAGTCCGTAGATCATTCTGGATGTCGTATAGGTTCCGCTGTTTGCCGATGAGGAGGCCGATGTGACCACCACAAAATTGACCAAAGAGGCCGCGGCCAGAAACCCTGTAAGAGAAAACATGCCCACGAAGGGACTCCGGTCCGCCGCGATGTGCGGCCACGGTGTGACCATCATGAGAACGGCCAAGGTGCCGAGATAAAACCCGAGAATGCGGATCGGGATGGAGTTGATCGCTCTCGGTAACACAGTTTCAGGATCCTTAACCTCTGCAGCGGTAATGCCCACCACTTCCATACCGACAAAGGCAAATACGGCCGTTCTGAATCCTGTCAGAAGGCCAGATTCACCTTTGGGAAAAAGTCCGCCATAGGACCAGAGGTTGGCGATCTGTGCGGGGTCTCCCTCAGGCGATACAAAACCTTGAACCACCAAAACGATACCGAGCGCGATCAGCGAGAGAATCGCAAGAATTTTGATGAGCGCAAACCAGAATTCGATTTCACCAAAGGCTTTTACGGTAAATAAATTGATCCCAACGAGTAGGAATACGGTAATGAGCGCCGGGATCCAGGTCGGAAGGTCGGGCCACCAGTAGTTGCAATAGCCTGCGATCGCGATGATTTCGGCCATGGCAGTGACCATCCAGGCACACCAGTAGGACCAGCCTGTCACATACCCGGCCCAAGGTCCCAGCAAGTCCTCGGAAAATTCTGCAAATGAACGATAGCGGGAGTCTGAAAGCAAAATCTCCCCCATGGCACGCATGAGGAAATAGAGCATGACACCAATCACCGCATAGATGA
>CAYFLM010000157.1:0-2989 GCA_964343925.1 uncultured Methylococcus sp. | reverse complement strand
ATATCACTCGCTGACATACCCATGACACGAAGCTGATCTGCGAGCGATTTGGTTTCGACGTTGGTCTCCTGAAATCCGACCTTGCGCTCTCTCATGGTCAGTTCACTGATAATGCCCTCCCGGAAAAGACGTTCCGCTTTTTCCGCAGTCGACTTGTGAAGTTCTAGTTTGCTAATGGCTTTGAGGTAGGCCGCTTGAGTGTTGCTGAGGTCAACACTGCTCAGGGTCGCTAATACCTCCCCCTTTTTGACGCGATCGCCCTCCCGAGCCCTGATTTCCAATACGCGGCCACTAATACTCGGTCCAATTCTCGCGACATTGTGTTCGTCTAGTTCCACTTTGGCAGGGAAGTTGAGCGTTTCCCGGGTCTCATTCAGTGAAACCGTCTCGAACTTCAGTCTCGAGCGCAATGGGTCGCTGAGGTTGATTTTTTCCAAGTTTTGAATTGGGGTGGCTGGCGAATCGTTAGCGCTTGGCGTTTGAAATGCCATAAAGCTCATCGCCAAGCCAACCATGGCAGATTTTAGTGTTGGCAAGGACGTTTTCATGGTGCCATGCTCTTTTTACGTGACGCCATCCAGTAATAGATGGCTGGAATCAGAATGAGGGTTAGAACGGTCGATGTAATTAATCCGCCGATCACTACTATGGCCAGCGGTCTTTGAATCTCGGTTCCTGGCCCGCTAGAAAACAGAAAGGGGATCAGGCTCAGCATCGCGATGGCCGCCGTCATGACGATGGGTCTGAATCTTCGCTCACAAGCCTCTCTGATGGCTAATCCTTTATCCTGATGAGTCTGGCTAAGGTCAAGAATGTAGGTGACCAGAACAACACCGTTGAGTACGGCAATGCCCCAAAGTGTAATAAAACCGACCGATGCAGGGACAGACAGATACTCACCAGAAATGAGGAGGCCAAAAATACCCCCAATGGAGGCAAACGGCAGCACCAGGAGAATAATGCCTGCGTGAAGGGCAGAACCGAATAACGCGAAGAGCAAAATAAAAATGCCCAGAATGGATGAAGGAATGATGATGCCTAGACGCTTGTAGGCTCTTTCCAGATTCTCAAACTGTCCCCCCCATTTGATGAAATAGCCTTCAGGTAGCGTGAGTTCCTGAGCAATCCTGCTTTGAATTTCACCCACAAAACTCCCAAGATCTCTATTTCTAACATTAGCTCCAATCACGAGGCGTCGTTTTCCCATTTCCCGACTGATTTGAGCGGGTCCATCCTCTACGGAAATCTGCGCCAAATCACCAAGACGAACCAGAACGCCATCCTCAGCGGACACCAGGGTGTCTCTAATGGTTTCTAGATCCCCCCTGAAGTGTTCGGGGTAACGGACCAAGATGCTGACGCGTCTTTGACCTTCGAACGCCTCTGTACTGACGCGCCCGCCAATTGCCGTTCCGATCAGGTCGTTGATTTCGGCAACATTGATACCGTAACGGGCTATGACGGCGCGGTCGATCTTAATATTGAGATATTCCTGACCGCGAACTCGCTCCATTCTGAGGTCGGCGGTGCCTGGTGTTTCTTCAAGCAGGTGTTTGACGGACTCGGCCAATTTACCCAGCGTATTGAGGTCATCCCCGAATATTTTTATGGCAACGTCCGAACGAATCCCGGCCATCATCTCTGCGACTCTGGAGGCAATGGGCTGACTCATGGCTAATTGAATTTCAGGGAAAACAGAGAGTCTGGATCGAATCTCTTCAGCAATACGATCCTGATTCCATCCCTTAGGCATCTCAAGTCTATCTTTCAATTTGACGATGGGACTGGATTCAAATTCAGGTTGTGGGTCGGTTGGAATATCACTCCGGCCAATTTGAGAGACGACCGTATCGACACCTGGTATGGACTGAATCAATCTCATGGCTTCAAATTCCAGATTGATCGATTTAGCAAGGGCGAGACTCGGGGGGCGAGCGATGGTAGGCACGATACTGCCTTCACGCATTTCAGGCATGAATGACGTACCGACAAGAGGGAGACAAAGCATTGCGGCACCCAAAAGCCCCAAAGCGCCCAGGAACACGATTTTGGGCATTCTTATTGCCTGATCCAGTAGTGTTAGGTAGGTGTTAAGTACGGCATCAATGCGGCTGCTCTTTTCGCCATCATGCGGATTTCCTTTCAGTAGATAAGCGCAGAGTACCGGGGAAAGCGTGAGGGAGAGGCATAGTGAAATAAAGAGGGCGATGGCGATGGTGATGGCTAGGGGAGAGAAGAGTTTGCCTTCGATGCCTTCAAGAGTCATCAGTGGAACGAAGATGAGGCTGATGATACCCACGCCAAATACAACAGGTTTCGCAACCTCAAGACAGGATTTCAGAAGCAGTCGCCCTTTTTTGGTTGGATCTATCGCCCTTGCAGTGGATAAATTTCGGTGCGCGTTTTCGACGATGACAACCGATCCATCGACAACCATTCCAATAGCTATGGCTAGGCCGGCGAGTGACATGAGATTGGCGGTCATTCCCAGCTCGTTAAGGATGAGGAAAGTACAGAGGGGGGTTAGAATGAGATTGGCCGTGACGACGAGACTGGATCTTAAATCTCTTAAAAAAATCTGTAACACCAGTACAACGAGAAAAATGGCTTCGATCAATATCTTCTTGACGTTTGAAATGGCGCCATCAACTAAAAACGAGCGGTCATAGAAGGGGACAATCTTCAAGCCATCGGGCAGTGTCTGATTGAGGTTGATCTCATCGATCTTTTTCTTGACCTCTTTTACGACTTTCCTCGCATTTTCGCCCCGTAACATCATGACGATGCCACCGACCGCTTCGGTTGTGCCATCTTTGACGAGCGCACCATAGCGTGTGGCACTCCCCACAGAAACTTTGGCAATGTCATGGATATGGATGGGAATACCCTCGAACTCTCGTAAGACGATATTTCCGATATCTTCGACGGCTTGAATAAGACCTATACCACGGATGAGATATTTTTCTTCGCCATGGACCAGGCTGCCCCC
>CAYFLM010000156.1:0-3005 GCA_964343925.1 uncultured Methylococcus sp. | reverse complement strand
AGGGTTGCCGTCAGGAATCATTTGGTGCGTAAGATGGCACTTCAGGATGTCGGATCGTAGTCGTAGTCAACGCTGGGAAACTGATGGTGCTTATCATTTTCCCTGATATGAGTGAAGTCACCCGAAGCAAATCTAAAATCTGCAAGCGCCCGATGATAGCTGTTAAGCGCATCTGCGTAACTCAACGCCGCATCACCCGTGGCTAACTCTCTTAAATTCACAATCATGAGATTACTGTCTCCCAACTCGTACCGACTTTTTTCTGCATCTTCGAGTCTAGCGGCAATCTGTCGATGATCTTCAGCGATTTGTGTTCTTTTGAACGCAGCACTAATCGCGGAAATCGCATCTTTAATATCGTTTCGAATACGGTCTTCAAGTAACTTACGATCAGCCTTAAGTCGAAGCACATTGGATTCAGCCGTCATCGACTTACCCTCGGCAACCCTTTGTTGCACTGGAAAGTCGATACTGACACCGGCATAAAACTCGGATCGATTGACCAGATAGGTTTGGCTGACACCAAAATCTTGTGCGCCAGATAGGACGAGATCAACCGCAGGTAGATTTTGATTTCTAGCGAGTTGATGTTCAAGTTCGGCATGACGGATATTTTGTTCCATTCTACGAATATCGGGCCGATTCGTTAACGCTGTATCTATCAGTACACCTATGTCCTGATGATGATGCTCCTTTGCGATAGGAAAGCCCTCAGGAAGATCATCGGGTGATGGCATTAAGGTGTCGCCATCGGGTGACCTCAAGTAAAGTGATAATTGAATCGCGGCTTGTTCGAGTGCACGTTCGGCAGCAATCAATCGTTCACGTCGCTCAAGTACGGCTCTCTGGTTTTCATCGGCATCGATCGCAGCGAGATCACCCAGTCTGATTCTCTGTTGTATGGCCTCATTTCTGGAAACGGCGAGATTCAAGAGATTTCGAGCGATGGCTGTCCGGCGTCCGGCCAAAACCCAGTCCCAGTAGCGATAGGTGGCCTGCTTTTCAAGATCAAGAAGTTGATGGTCATATTCGTGGCTGGCCATCATATGACTGAGTTCGGATTGTGCAAGCGTCACTCTCCGACGATCAACCTCGCGATTTCTCCACAGGGGGATGTTGATCCCTGCCCTAACCTCACCACCTGTAGCCGTAGCACTTTTCCCTTCATAGACGGGGTAATTACCGATGCCACGACGATAACCTCCAAAAAAACTGACGCCATAAAAGTCCGTCGGTTGTTCGAACCCAATGTCAGCATTTTCATTTTGATACTGACCCGCGAGAGAGGAACGGGTATACATTTTGACGATGGTGTCAAACCCTCCCTCTGCGGAGCGCTGTTCTCCACGCATCATTTCTTTCTTATGGTGCGCAGCCAAAACGGCGGGAAAACTGTTGAAAGCAGAATGAATAACCTCTTCCAGTTTTAATGGATTTTTGTGATTGATTCTTTCGTTAAGGCTGGAAAGGTCTTCACGGTAGGGGGAATGTTTGATGGGCGCAGTCGTCTCTGCCGATGCCAAAAAAGAAAAGAGCACGAGATATAGACTTAAGAGCGCGTACTTCATGGCGTCGAATAAACGTCTAATTTTTGTCTTTAGTTGCCTGATCAGGGCGAATGAGCGGAGGAAAGCCGTTGAAATTCCGCCAAACCTCGTAACCCAGTCTGACCTGATTTAAAAGTATCCACCCATTAACTCTGACCCCTTGGCGGATGAATCGCTCATCGGGCCAATGAGAATCTTTTGGGTCAGAAACGACCAGTATTCTGAAATCGCCCTTTCCGTTATCCGTGGAGTCAATCAGGGTGACAATGCCCCCGAATGTGCCTATGGCAGTTTCCGGCCATCCAGAAAACTGTATGGCGGGATACCCCTCAAATTGAAGACGGACATGTCGGCCCACATCGATCAAAGGGGCATCATTACCATCGACTAAAAGCTCAACGGCTCGTCTTACCCCATTAGGGATAAGAATAGCTATGGCATCTCCGGGTTTGACAACTTCCGCATTGGGGTTCGCCAATAGCCTAAAGATGGTGCCATCTCTCGGTGCAATGATATTTTGCGTGGATTGCCTAGAAAGCCGTGTTTCAAGGCGAAGGCGCTCTGCCTGTGAGGATTGAAAGTCCTCACGAGCCTTTTCGAGATCCGATTTAAATTTTTCAATCGTGGCATGTGTATCGTTGTCGAGTTTTTGGCGATCAGCTTCAAGTGCCTGAATCTCATTTCTAGAAGCATTGACGGTAGCTTTCGCGCGATCAACATCGGTTTTACGTTGGGTATAGTCCAATTCCGAAAGTTCGTATGTTCTCCGAGAGACCAGTCCTTTACTGAGCAATGCTCTTTGACGCTCAACGTTGATTTTGGCCGTATCGAGTGTGGCGCTTGAGGCCTCAAGTTGATGATTCGATCCATTAAAACGCTCTTGCGCCATTTTGATACGCGCATCGGCGCCGATGATGGCCATTTGTCTGGAGCTTTCGGCGAGTGAGAGTTGATTGGCGATTGCATTTATTCTTGACTGGACGGCTTCCTGCCGAAGGGTCATCGCCTTGAGTTCATCACCTAATCGATCCTTCAGACCCACATCATAGTCACTGAGCTCACCGATGATTTCACCCGCTCTAACGCTTGAACCCTCTCTCACAGACCAAGAAACAACACGCCCCTCGATCGTTGCTTCAATGGATTGCTGGCGTTCCTGAGGATCGTAGGCGATGACCCGACCATGTCCGCTGATGTTCTGTTGCCATGGCGTGATGGCCAGCAATATAACAATCACCAACAATATCCAGAGGAGATTCCTCGCAATATAACGCGCTGCATGGGTTCTCTCGGTCCGTGAGATGACCGGTAATGAATCCTGCCAGGGTTTAGGCTCACTCTTGATCATGAGTCAATGCTTCCGAGTCATGAGTCCTATTCTTATAACCGATTGAAATACTTTTCATTCTTTGGAACTGAGGATGGCTAAAGGTAGTCACCCATATCACCATGCGACTT
>CAYFLM010000155.1:0-3020 GCA_964343925.1 uncultured Methylococcus sp. | reverse complement strand
TTTGTCGGCAATTTTCTCGCCATGCTGATCATCGTGATCTCATTAGGTTTTGGTCATCAATCCCTCGAACTGGCGACATGGATCTATGGCGGCTTGATTTACACCATCTGGTTGATCTTTCTTATCCGTGATTTCCTGGGCCGCCCTCGTGCATCAGATCCCTTCTGCATAGCACTTGATGAACATGAACGGCGTGTCTACAGACGCTACCATGTCGCCATTGACGATCCCTTGCCTGGGCAAGTTTATTCTGGGGTTTTGAACTTCCTGAGGGTGGCCGGGATGATTTGGGCCTGTGTACTGGTCTACAAGACCCAGTATGTCTATGCAGGAATACTAGCGGCCTACTTCATTCTTTCAGCGAGTCTGATTCATCGATTCAATCCCTGGTTCTTTCTGGGACAACAGGCAGAAAAAGGACATAAGAAAGCTAAGGAGGAATTAGCCTGGTTAAACCGGGTGTTTACCTTCAGACGTGGAGAGCCCTCAAATGCTGAGGCGACCCAAGAAGACGATGAGCCATCTGAAGACTAGGCCTCACTCAGAATTCTCATCCGATCCCCCAGAGTCCTCGATCTCATCGGCCAGATCCCGAAAAAGGTCCATTTGAGAGGGCCAGGTATTGGAACTGCCATGAAGATTTGAAAAAGAAACGCCGAGGAGCCTGACCTTCCGGTTGCCGGCATCGGTCTTGTCCAATAACTCTTCAAGCGTCGCGGCGACCTCCTGATGCGATCGAATGGGTTTCCCCAGCGTTCTGGCTCGAGTCACCAATTCAAAATTATCGTATTTCACCTTGAGAGTGACCGTCGTACCGAAGGTCTCTTTCAGTTTCATCTTGTGAAGCACACGCTGACTCAGTTCCGAAATGGCACCCAGCATGGTGGAGCGGTCGAGGAGATCCAGATCAAAAGTCTTCTCAGCACCCCAGGACTTACGAATCCGGTCCGGAATCACCGGCCGCTGATCGATACCGCGGGCGATGAGATAGTAATGATGACCGGTCTTTCCAAATTCATTGACCAGGACCTCTAGACTGAATTTCAGGAGATCAGCCCCCGTTTCAATCCCCATACGGTTCATTCTGGCTTTGGTTGCAGGGCCCACGCCATGGAAATCACCGATAGGCAGCGCCTGAATGAAGGCATCGGCTTCCTGAGGCCGAATCACGGTCAAACCATCGGGTTTATCGAGATCTGATGCGATCTTCGCCAGGAATTTATTATAGGAAACCCCGGCAGAAGCGGTGAGTCCCGTCTCAAGCCGTATGGCCTTCTTGATTTCCCGTGCCATTAAAGTCGCAGAACCCTCTAGACATTTGGTGTTGCTTACATCAAGATACGCTTCGTCCAGTGAAATCGCCTCGACTTGATCCGTATATTCGAGGAAGATACTCTGGATCTGTAATGAAACCTCCCGGTAGACATCAAATCGAGGCTTGATAAAAATCGCTTCTGGACAGAGGCGACGGGCATAGCCCGCTGGCATCGAGGAATGAATACCGTACTTTCGAGCCTCATAGCTGCAGGTTGCGACGACCCCTCGGGTGTCGGGTGACCCCCCCACTATGATGGGAATCCCCCTGAGTTCCGGGAAATCTCTCTGTTCGACTGCGGCATAGAATGCATCCATGTCGATATGAATGATCTTTCGGGTTAACTCATGCACGTTCGGTGTACCTGTCTTCGGATGGGGTCAGGAACGTTCGCCTTCATCGGTTGATCCGAAATCCAGTGAACGTTTGAGACATTAACCGAGTCATAGGGTTTGAATCTTCGAAAAGATCAGGTTCTGGCTGAATCTTCTGATTCATCCAAGACGCTTGAAGGTGTTCCAACACCAGAGGTTCCACTGCAATCCCATTACTATATTGATATCAAGGAAAAAAATGACAAGAAACATCTACGTCGGCAATTTGAGCTACAACCTTCGCGATCCAGACCTTGAAAAGTTGTTCGCAGGCTTTGGTCCTGTTGAATCTGCAAAGGTCATCATGGACCAGGAAACCGGCCGTTCAAAGGGCTTTGGTTTCGTTGAAATGAGAACGGTTGAAGGTGCTCGCGCCGCAATTGATGGTCTGCACGGTAAGGATGTCGAAGGCCGCAACATGACGGTCAACGAAGCGCGTCCACGTGAAGATCGCAGATCCTCAGGTTTCGGCTCAGGCAGAATGCGCTAAGCGCACCCCGCTTCAAAGCCCGCCCGACTGATTGATGCACTGATTTCCGATATTGGATTCAAAGTTGGGATCCCCACGCCCGTAACGGGCGTGGAATTTTCTGACACAGGTCTCAAACGCTTCTTTAAGTTTAAGCTGTGAGGCCGTACTGATTTTGATATCACGTGCATCGGTCGCACTGAGGTAATCATCCAGCTTTGGGTTGAGTCCGATCAGTCCAACGCTCTCAAGTTCAGCTTCCCTGAGATCACGACCTGCATCCTGCGGCGCGAGCACCATGAGATCCCATAGTTCTCCAGCGACACCGACCCGATTGAATTGAGTCACGGCGCGAACGGAGGTCTTCTGGGTCAACTGGTCACGCTCAGCCTGCGTGAGATTTAGATCGATATCGAAGGGTCGATGAATTTCAATTTCCGCACCGGGTTCAAGAATCCGGACGGGTGCGCTTGCGAAAATAAAAACACACGCCCCGCCACAATTCTTGGTTTGTACATCCACTGGCTTGGTCTGACTGTAGAGTAAATTCCCAATATCCAGGGCTGTTTTGACATCCCCCCCGGATGAATTAAGTCGAACCAGGGTGACGGTGGCTGGCGTTAACAATAGTTTACGAAGATCCCGAAAATCATTCGGGCGGATCTGCCCCCACACATCGACGATTTTTGCGCCGTTATCCTCCTTTTGAGTTTCAGCGAGGGTAACCTCGGCCTGAGTCTTTAACGCCACGGACATCAAAAGGAATAAAAACACGCCGAAACGGATCATCTTGCTCTCACGGTGAGGGATTGGAATGCTCACTAAACTAGCTTGCCTTGGGTGGGAGATCAACCTTGATTGT
>CAYFLM010000154.1:0-3029 GCA_964343925.1 uncultured Methylococcus sp. | reverse complement strand
CTTTCGGCGTGGGTTCGATTCCCATCACCCGCTCCAATTAAATCAGTAAGTTATCTTCTTCTTGCGGGGCGATAAAGTGTAGATCCCGTTTCTGGGGGGGAAACGGTAATCCGGGTGGCTTCCACAAATCGCGCCACCAGTCGGTCCCCAATCTTGATCTCGTTAATGCGTTTGACCATGGGTCCGGCAGTGACTTTAAGTGTCTTACCATCCGTTGCCTTCATTAGGATTTGTCTGGTTGAGGCATCAACGCCCTGAACCGTGCCTGAATACTCGTAAGGTCTCAGTACTGCAGAACCTGGTCTCGTTCCCTTAGGGGCTTTTTTAATTTCTTGTACCTCGTCCCACAGAGGCTTGCCGCTTGCGGCAGCTATGTAAACTTCGACCTCGCTGTCGAAATCGGCCGTGATATTGTCACCGACTCCGATCATGTCAAAATTAACCACACCGGGGGCGCAGTGAACTTTAGCCAACTTATCTTCAGGCATTTTCAGTGTGAGGATACGATTCTTGCGACTGATAGCCTGAACTCGGGCAGTAAAGCTTGCAGTGGTGGGTTGTGACGCTGCTGCAGCTAGTGCGGCATCAGACGCGGTCTCCTCAGGCGTCTTAACTTTCTTTTTTGCAGAACAGCCTAGCCCCAAAGTAGCAATGATGGCCAAAAGGAGGATCGAACTGATGCGAAGGCGTGAAGCGTGTGTCATGGTCATCTGTAGAGTGTTTGAACCGGGTCCGTGGAATGTAGACGTTCGGTATAGCGACATTCAGTTTACCAATAGAGGCTCGGGCTTGCCAAATTCGATAATCCAATGAGGCAGCGATGCCAAATTTTATGATAGCGACCCGGATAGAAAAATTGACAGGCCTTTTGAGAGCATCGGGACGCTCAGCTTCGATCTGTTTTAAGAAAAAGATCTATCCCTGGGTCAAAGCGCTTTATCTCGCAATTCATCAGGAGGGGCTGGATTATCGAGCGACCAGTCTGGCTTATACCACGCTCCTGTCAGTCGTTCCTATTCTGGCGTTCTGCTTCTCGTTGCTTAGAACATTCGGTGTGAACCGCTATCTGGAGCCTTTTCTAATTCAGATTCTTCAACCCTTGGGGGAGAAAGGGCCGCAGTTGACCTCAAAGATCCTTGATTTCGTGACCCGAGTGAATGTGGGCGTGCTCGGGTTTATGGGGCTGGTGGTGCTGATCTATCTGGTGCTTTCCATGTTGCTTAAGGTCGAAAAAGCCCTTAACCACATCTGGAGGGTTAATCACCCGCGCGGATTTGCGGCAAGGATAGGTAACTATCTCAGTGTTCTTCTGCTGGGACCCGTCCTGGTGTTTTCTGCTATTGGGCTCAGTAACTCGGTGCCTGTGATCATTTTTATAAAGAAGATCAGCAGTTATGAGCCTTTTGGATCCCTTTTTTATGTGTTTAGTGCATTGCTATCACTGGGACTTGTGATTCTGGCCTTTAGTCTGGTCTATTTCTTTATTCCGCATACACGAGTTCCTTGGCGCTCCGCTTTGGTCGGTGGAACTGTTGCGGGCATTCTTTGGAAGCTTGCGGGAACCTTCTTCGCAGATTTTGTGACCTCATCGGCGAGTTACCACGCTATCTATTCGAGTTTGGTAATAGTGGTTCTGTTCATGATCTGGTTGGAACTCTTTTGGCTCATCCTCCTTTTGGGGGGGCAGGCTGCAATGTACGCTCAGCATCCTTATTACATCCAAGGGGTCGGGCGGTTTTCTGATCTTGGATATCGAACTCGAACGGGGTTGGGCTTAACCCTAATGCTAGAGATTGTAGAACGCTTCATTCACCAAAAACCGCCGTGGAGTTCAAATGAGCTGGCGGCAAGGTTGGCTCTGCCATGGGATATGACAAAAGAGATTTTGCTCCGACTTAAAGGAGCAGGGCTGCTTGAAGAAACCGGTCGTCCAGACGAAAGTTATGTGCCGGCATCGGATATTGCAGGCATTAAGATCCTCCAGGTCGTAGATGCAATGAACGAGGATGCCAAAGAAGAGGGCTTTTCGAGTGAAATGCTCAAAATAAGGCAGTTTCCTGATGGTGTGGTAAGCCTTTTGGAAAGGCAAGCCCTGTCATTCAGCGAGCTTCCAGAATTACAGCGCTCTTTGAAAGACTTTTTTGGTGCCGATGATTCGGAACTCGATGACACGCATTAGGTCTTAAGCGTACGTGAAGATTTGTAGAATTCTGTAACGGCTGTAGTTCAGTGTCTCAGGTTGTGGGTTGCAATTCACAGATGATTTCTCTATAAGGGCAATTCGCAGACACATAGCCGTTTAGGGTAGATGCGAAAAAAACGATAAAAAATTAAGAGGCTCCTTTCATGTTGAAGTTGAATCAATTGCTCGGTGCTGCTTTAGCAGTCACCTCGCTGACAGTTTCCGCCGTCGAGTGGCAGGCGTTGCCCACTAAGGCGCCCGAACCAGCAGATAATCCCACGACCCCAGCTAAGGTTGAGCTTGGGAAGATGCTCTACCATGATCCGCGGCTTTCATCCAATGGTGTTGTCTCCTGTAACTCTTGCCACAATGTTATGGGCGGAGGTGAAGACAATCGTCATGGTTCAATCGGTGTTAAGAATCAGGTGGGTGGAAGAAGCGCCCCAACCGTATGGAACTCGGCTTTCAGTGCGGTTCAATTCTGGGATGGTCGTGCACCTTCCCTTGAGGCACAGGCCAAGGGCCCGGTAACCAATCCTGCTGAAATGGGGATGAAAAGCTGGGATGATGTGGTTGATCGCCTAAAATCTATCCCTGATTACAACAAGGCCTTTGCTGCAGCTTTCAGCTCTGGTGAGTCTGTGACAGCTGATAATGCGGCTAAGGCGATCGCAGCATATGAGAGAACATTGATTACGCCAAACAGCCCATACGATCGTTACGTGAAGGGTGAAAAGTCTGCTCTGACCGAACAGCAGGTCAGGGGAATGAATACCTTTGCGGAATTGGGTTGTGTGGGTTGCCACTCAGGACCGACCTTCAGTGGTCCACAAAACTCTCCAGGAGT
>CAYFLM010000153.1:0-3041 GCA_964343925.1 uncultured Methylococcus sp. | reverse complement strand
GAACCCGCAGCAAGGTTGGCATCAATGAATTGCTCAGAGACTAAAGCATAACGACACACGGAAGCTACTCAACAACTTGGAGGAAGACATGAAGAGATTAATCGCGTTTACAACAACACTTATTTTGAGCCAAAGCGTATTCGCAACGACTGATCACTATATCCGTAAGGATGGAACGCTCGTTCAACACCTTAAGATTACGAGAACCGCACACGACATCAATGTCAGCATGGATGTCGATGCAGACAACAAGGAGACCGGCCATAAAGCCTGCTCCGCAGAAGTTTCTGGTGACGGCAAGGTGACGGGTGAAAATGCACTGTCAATGAAGAAGCAGATCGAAGGAGAAACTCGGCACTGCCTTCTGGAAATTAAACTTTCTCCAGAGGGAGCAAAAGTTGACCAGTATGCTGACTGCACCTATTTTGCGACGGGTGACTGCCATTTCGGAAGCGATGGCAAAGAGCTTGTGAGAGTGAAATAAATGCAATATTGGCGTTTCCGGCTATCTCCGGAAACGCCCTAATTTATTGGTTTACAACATAGCAATTCGGAGTCTCATCTGGATTGCGGCACTCAATGACAAGCTTTGCGCTTTTTCCGCACCCCGTTACCTCGAACTCAAAGACCTTCCATTTGGGAGACCAAAACCCCGTTTTGACTTCCTTCTCCTTCTTTTTCTGAATAGCCGCTTGGTGGCATCCCACCAATGAACCAGCAGATGCCCTCGCTAGCGCTTCAGATTTGACCTCGTCCTCCGTTGGTTCGAGTGTTCCATCCAAATCTGGCGACGACGAAGTAGCACAGCCCAAAAGCAGCCCTAAAATGAGAGAAATAACGGCGGCTTTAAAAGCCTTTAACTGGGTCACTTTTTACAATGTCATATGCGGTATAGAGCGAGGGTCCTAGGCCTAATCACTGCTTAAAGGCACCGTAACCCTGCTCACTTTCCTGAATGATACGCTTCCCCTCGGATATCTTGCGCTGTCCCTCTGCGATCAACTGATTTCCCTGATTAACCAGATCTTCGCCAGATTTAATCAGGCGCTCACCCTCGTTATGTCGCTGCCCTAATTGGGCCATCCCTTGGCTCTCGCGAATAATTTGCTCACCTGAAAGAGGTCTTGGTGCGGGCTTTACATTAGGGGGCTCAGAAGCACAGCCATATAAAACGATAAACCACATCAAAATCAAAATTCGTGACAATTTCATTATATTAATTCCAGAAGTAATCATGGACTAATTTTACGATGCCTATTACTCATAAAAAAAGCCCCATTTCAGGGGCTTTTCTAGTGTGTCATGAACATCATTTTTTCTTCGCTTAGATTGTTCAGATAGGGATTGCCTTCCTCACCTTTGCTTTCGCCTTTTCAGCCCTTACCTCGTCGGCCTCAGCTTCTCTGGCGCTAGGAAAGTCTACCGTTGCAACACCTGCCAAAATAATTAAAGACAATATAGCAATTTCCATAATGGATCTCTGTAGTTGAACACGTCACTATTATGACACATATGAACAACAATAGATCCATCAAATATCGTTTGTTTCCATTCAGTAAACTTATGAAGATCATCAGCTACCGTGATGTACCTCTATCTCCTCGGACTCCCCACATCCCGAACACCCGCACTTCGAGCAACCAGCAGTTCAATGAGTTCCTCCTCCCCACAACCAATCAAGGTCGCGAGACTATGAAAACTCCAGGCAGGCTTTCCACTCTTGGTTACGCTATCGGCACCAGGAAGCACACCATCACTAATCAACTGGAAAATCTTTTGATCAGATTGATCAAGAGGATTGAGATCCGATAACTTGGAGGTCTGTTCAGGAATTGTTTTCTTTGACATGGACTTCGCTCCCAATTTTTCATCAAAAAAAATATGTGGGCTTCCTTGCCTTTTTCAAGGCTGCCAGGGACAGAAATTGATTCAGCGGGCCAAAGGACAGGAACCGCGGCCGAATGGCCAATGAACCAGAAACAAAAGGGCTTACTGGAGTAAGCCCTCTTATGTATTGGCTGGGGGACTAGGATTCGAACCTAGGTTGACGGAGTCAGAGTCCGTAGTCCTGCCGCTAGACGATCCCCCAAAAGTTAACGGGAGAAGTCCCCTATTAACGCTTAGAGTACTGTGGACGACGTCTTGCGCCGTGCAAGCCAACCTTCTTACGCTCAACCTCACGGGCATCGCGAGTGACATATCCCGCTCTTCTAAGGGGCTGACGATAAGCCTCATCCAAATCAATGAGCGCTCTGGTCAAACCATGCCTTATGGCACCAGCTTGCCCACTCGGACCGCCCCCTTTAACGGTCACTACGACATCCAGCTTCTCGGCTAGCGCGACCAACTCAAGGGGTTGCCTCACCACCATCTGGTCAGTCTTGCGACCAAAGTAGGCTTCCAGGCTTTTATTGTTAATGACAATCTGTCCAGAGCCTGTCTTGGCAAAAACACGAGCAACCGCACTTTTACGTCGCCCCGTTCCATAATAATTTTGTAGCGCCATGAGGAATCAGTCCGTTACGTTAAATTTCAAGCAACTTAGGTTGCTGTGCTTGATGATTGTGCTCACTGCCGGCATAAACCTTCAGTTTGCGAAACATTGCTCTACCCAAAGGATTCTTAGGGAGCATACCTTGAACTGCGGTTTCGATAATCCTTACAGGATGGGTCTGACGCAACTTACCAAGCGTCACGGACTTCATGTTCCCAATGTATCCGGTGTGCTTGTAGTAAACCTTGTCTTTTTCCTTCGTTCCCGTCACCCGAACTTTTTCGGCGTTCACGATTACGATGTAATCACCCGTATCCACGTGCGGGGTATATTCGGCCTTATGCTTGCCACGCAGGCGACGAGCAACTTCTGTGGAAAGACGGCCAAGAGTCTTGCCGTCCGCATCAATTACATACCAGTCCCTTTTGACTTCGGCTGGCTTTGCACTAAAGGTCTTCATTACTGCCCGCTCCAAAACAATGGCGTTGCATGAAAACCGCGCATGATACCCGATCTTCAGATAACGAACAAGTGATCATTTCGTCAC
>CAYFLM010000152.1:0-3071 GCA_964343925.1 uncultured Methylococcus sp. | reverse complement strand
ACGGTACAGAAGATGATGGGTGCAATCATCATCTTGATGAGCGCAATGAAGCCATCGCCTAGAGGCTTGAGCTTAACGGCAAAAACCGGGTCTAGAGCCCCGATAAGGCCACCCGCAAGAATCGCCAGTAAAACCCAGGCATAAAGATGATGAAATAAACGACGCATGGAGACTCGTTGGAAGTCATTCTGTGAATACCTCCATTCTAACGCTATGTAGGCGCGATCACCGATTCATGCGAATCCACTTCAAGCACTACAGGATCGCGCAATGGGGTCACTTGATCGTCAGCATCAACCACTTCATCCGGATGGGATTTCAACGCCCGTCGTGCTCGAAGCTCGATTGAGATGATACGACGCCCCAGCTTCAGCAGTCGTTGCTGCCATTGGTAGGCTTCATCCACTCGTTGTCGACTGGCCATCACCCCCGAAAGCCATAACGCATCCAGCGTCACCAAGAGTTCATCCAATCGTTCTACCAGCGCGACCCATTGAGACACCTGGGGCGATACGATTCTTACGCTGAGCTCCGAGGGATGCGTATAGCGGGGGACCCCGGTAATGCCATGCTCAAGGCGCAACTGATCGAGCCGATTCTGGGCCTCTTTCAATTCAGCCAACACCTCCGTTAGCAACTGACTGACCACGTGCTCAATCGTTTGCACTTCATCAGGACGGCCAATCACCTGCAAGATGACATCAATCGTATAAAACGATTGGACGACCCGGTGAAATACACGGGCCATGACGCGTTGTGCCTGCTCACTTCTTAGGGACAGTACCTGATCAAACACGGGACGACTGAAAGGACGATTGCGCGTATCCGTCATGAAGGTTTCCTCGAGTAAAAAAACCGACTCTAGCGTCGTGCCGAGCGTCTTAGGACGAGAAAGATCAGGTCCCAACCCAAGCTTTCTCAACCGAATTCATCAACGGTTCTATCAAGATCAATGCTCAAGAGCCTCTTCAGAGTAATCGATGAGGATCAGCGCCAGCTGAGCGCCAGTAAGCACAGCCAGGCTGACTTTTAAAGAGTCGATGCCCCATATCCGTTGTCCGCACCAACGGTTTATTTCCCAATTCCCGTGTGCGGCGGGATGGAGAATTCAGTATGTTGAATCGCGTTGAAATCATTGGACGACTGGGTCAGGACCCGGATCTTCGTTATACCGGAGAAGGCCGCCCCATCGCCCAGATCAATCTGGCAACCAGTGCCGCCTATCGAGACCGAGAATCAGGTCTTAAGAAGGAACATACGGAATGGCATAAGGTCGTTCTGTTTGGCAAAAGTGCCGAGGTGGCAGAACGCTTTCTCAAAAAGGGTTCGCTCTGCCACATCGAAGGCGCCATCAAGACACGAAAGTGGACATCAAAGGACGGTGTTGAGCAAAAGACTACCGAGATCGTCGGTCATCACCTGCTCCTACTCGATCCTAAACCCGAAGCATTCAAATCAGAATCGGAGACATGGAAGGAGGGAGACGCCTCCGAATGTCATGAACTTCTGGAAGAGTCCGATCTTCCTTTTTAAAACCCTTTATTCATCCCTTGAGATGCCCTTCCTTAGAAGGGCATCCCACCTATGCAGGAGATCACGATGACGAACTCCCCTCTTGAGGCTTACAGTGAGCGATTCAAAACCACACCTGAGGCTTTAAGCGAACACTTAAAAAATCAGGCCTTCAAACATGTTGCAGGAACCCTCACCCATCACGAATACCTTAAATTGCTCCAGCTGGCCGATCGCTACGCCCTCAACCCTCTTGCGGGTGAGATCTTTGTCCAAGGCCGGGCACCTGACGCACTCTATCCCGTGGTCAACACCGATGTTTGGATACGATTAATCAATCAACACCCCCAATTTGATGGGCTCAGTTGCACGATGAGTGAGTGCAGCACGGTGACACCGGGCGGGCTTTCCTGCCCAGAGTGGATTGAATGTGTGATGTATCGAAAGGATCGAAATCAGCCCATCACCGTTAGAACCTATTTTGATGAAGCCTACCCGACGTTTAAAGAGGAACCAACCAAAGACAGCATGAAACGCCTTTGGGCTTGGCAAACCCAGCCCAAGCGCATGCTGAGAGAGAGAGCAACAATACAGGCGGCCATCACTGCCTTTGGCTGTTCCGATCTCTTCGACTCAGAAGAGCTCAAATGGTGCCCTGAATTGGAACTCAGATCGCAAGATGAAAGTGAACCCATGCCGCAGAAGACCAGCCCCTCCGAAAAGATCACGGCCATTGGACGAAAACTCATCGAACGCGCGGAACTGGCTGGAGGTGCATTTCAGTTAGCCAAGGCCTACGCCGAGCAGCATTTTAGTGAGGGGGAGTTGGACTACCTGCTTTCAACCCTCAGGGCTGCAGAGCATGCCTGGTCACTTCAACATCCCGATCCCCTATCACCGCAGAAGCGCTTATCAGACCGTCGTATCGTGAATAACATGGCAACCACCTACCTCACGGCGGCTCAAAATAAACTGAAAGGTCTACCTCTTGAAAGGGCTGCATCATGAAATTTCGACTGACACTAAAGCCACCTCCATGGAAACTCGGGCAACACCCTTCAACTCAAATCAGTGTCCTCAGGGCTTCGGATTGGGAGCATTACGATTCACCCGCTGTGGTTAGAAAGCACGGCGCGGAATACCTCGATCGCATTCGAAAAAATGTGAAACCGCTCACTGTGAAACCTAAAACCCATCCTAGCGATCCGCACTGGATGGCCCCCTAAACACTCCCCCCGGCACGTCCGGGGGCTTTGGTGAGGGTCCCTTGGATCCTGACCAAAGTGATGCGTGACCTCAGGATCGCGCACTCCTGCCTAGCAGGCGTTCCGTCCAATGACGGCGGGGTTCTCTCCGTGCCGGATGCGTCAAGACCGGTATTCACCCTTCGGGGGACTGATGTCCCTCAAGGGTCCTCTCGTCTCCTGGAGTTTTTCTATATTTCAGGAAGGGCCTTCCCATGCTTAAAGACGATTGGACCGATTTTCATGCCTGGGTGGACCAGGCTTCGATAGGCGGCATTCTTGCCGCACGTGACCGCGCTTATGAACTCAGACGTC
>CAYFLM010000151.1:1952-3079 GCA_964343925.1 uncultured Methylococcus sp. | reverse complement strand
ATGCGAATGCGTTTGATGTGACTATCGATATTGCGTTCGTCAGTCGGATCGTCGAACCCACTGATGCGATCCACCAACTGGGTTCTCGACAGCACGCGTCCGGGCCTTTCCAGCAGGGCTTCGAGCAATTTATATTCAGAGACACTGAGATCCAGAACTTGACCTTGGTAGCGAATGAGCTTCATCACAGGATCGAGCTGAAACCCCGCCTTGGTGGGAAGGTCGCCCCTGAATTGACCATCGATGGATGCCGTTCGCCGGAGGACCGTTCGAATGCGTGCCCCGACTTCACGAATGAAAAAGGGCTTTGGAATGTAATCATCAGCCCCACATTCAAGCCCGGCAACCCGCTCCATTTCTTCCGAACGAATCGTGAGGAAGATGATCGGAACCCAGGGCTTCAGACGATGGCGCAAGATTCTAAAAAGATCATAACCGGAGATATCCGGAAGATTGATATCGAGCAAAATGAGATCAGGCGTTTCACGCTCGGCAAGCCTCAGTGCCTCGGTCCCTGTCCCACAGGCCAGAGGCGTAAAGCCATCGTTCAAGAGCCCTTCAGAGAGATCACGACAGATCATCGGATCATCGTCGACCAGCAAAATCTTGGGGAGCATCCCTAGCCCTCTTCATTACGATCAATGAAGCTTTGAGATTAGGCGATACAGGCCAGATTAACAAGATCCATTTAGCGGTTATCTACTTGATTGTTAATTGCTTTCTTATGGTGCAAGCAGTCTCAAGCTAGTGCAGAAAGCTCCAATTAAAACCTCACCTTTCAGACTGGAGCGCCAAACGCCTTAGGTGATCCTGTGGGTATCCCCCGATGGAACGCTTGACATGTCAGCCCACCCACACGCTCTGGACGCCGTCGATCCTGAAGAGATACTCAATGACCACCGAATCGCCCTCGATGCACTGGACAGCATTCTGGATCTGAGTGCCATTGAATCACAACGCCTGCTCATCCCGATCTTTAGAGCGATAGCCCTCGAACTTCAGCATCTTGAATCGCCTAAACACGGGCTCTACTTCAAGCAAATACTCCATGAGGCATTGATTTTGGCCAAGGCGCAGGAAACGCGTCTCTTTCTTGTCGATGACGCGCCCTCCCGTCAAAAGCGACT
>CAYFLM010000151.1:0-1852 GCA_964343925.1 uncultured Methylococcus sp. | reverse complement strand
ACCTCCCCCGGTTGCTCAACCAGGGATAACACCACCGGAACCGCCACGCGTGGATGACACCGACTCTCTATCGATTGCGCCACGCCCGCCAAAACCTCAACAACGCAAAAAATCCTTATCCCCTCAGCCAAGGCCCAAGGATCCGGTCGAATTCATAGCCCAAATTCAAGATCGCAGGGTCCAGGAAGCGTCAGACCCTCAAGATCCCTTTGAACAGTTCTTCCTGAAGCTCATCCCTTATGCAGGCTCCGTGGGATGTCGATGGGTGCAGCAACGACTGTGGATCCCTCATCCTGAGACCGCAAAGCAGTTGGGGATGGATCCTCAATCCATGGTCGAGGAACTGTCCTCCCTGGGCGTGATCGAAGCCGATCACAACAATCCCTATATCAAGGTCAGACCTTATCGTGAGCAGCGGGGTATCTACATCCGCTCAGAATACTCCGATCGCATCCGTCATCTCAGGGCCCAGAGAACTCAAGCACTTGGCTAGACCTGGTATCTACGATCCCCCTTGGCGTCCGCCTTATGAACTCTTGTCCGGAGCGATCTGGATGTCTGTCTGGATCTGGCTATCCTGGGCCCCGATGCGGGAGAAGATCACCATCGAAGCAACGTGGCCCTTCCAAAGCCTGGCACTCTTAGGGGGTGGCTACCGCCTTTGGGGAGGGCTCATCCGAATACGACGGCTCAAGCGCCTGAGAGCGCGGCCCAAATCATTTCTGAAACTTGAAACCCTCATCAGCGGTGAGCTCATGAGAGATCGGGAAGTCTTTATGGGTCGAGGTTTTTCCTGGGGTCGGGAGACGACTCAGCAGGCCATTGATTTCCAGAGAAACGGACGCACAGGGCTTAAGGGAAACACTTCAGGGATCAAAGGATGGATCCATGGCATGCACGCTTCTGAATCGCCTCTCAGACTGCCGCTTCAGGCACTGGACGGTCATCTCCTCCTGGTGGGTACCACCGGATCTGGAAAAACCCGTTTTTTTGAACTCCTCATTGCGCAGGCCATCGCTCGCCATGAATGCGTCATCATTGTGGACCCCAAAGGCGATCGTGACCTTATGGAAACCGCAAGGGCGACCTGCCTCGCGCTCGGCCATCCCGATCGATTCGTCTATTTTCATCCGGGATTCCCCGAGTCGAGCGTGAGGATCAATCCCTTGAGAAACTTCAACCGGGCCTCGGAACTTGCCAGTCGTATCGCAGGCATACTGCCCTCACAAGGTCCCCAGGATCCCTTCAAGGCATTTTCGCAAAAGGCCCTCGATAATGTGGTGCAAGGGCTTTTGCTGCTGGGCGTAAGGCCGAGTCTTAATCGTCTTAGGGTGACGCTGGAACGTGGACCCTCGGCGCTCATCGTGGAGATTCTGGAGGCCCACTTCATCGCCCAAGGGCATGCCGATTTTGATCAGTCGATCGGGCCTCTAAAACGCAAAGGATCCGATGCTCGGGCCAAGGCCCTGATCCACTATTATTACACCCATGTCATGGCTGATCATCCCCTGCCCTCGATCGACGGCCTATTGTCTCTCTTTGAACATGATCGCATCCATTTCGGCAAGATGATCGCTTCACTCCTGCCGCTCATGAACATGCTGACTACGGGGACACTCGGCCCCTTGCTCTCTCCTGAACTTAAGCCTTTGAGGGAAGATCAGCCACAGACCCATCTTGGCCGCATCATTCGAAAAGCGCAGGTCTTTTATTGTGGTCTCGATAGCCTTTCGGATGCTTCGGTGGGCAGCGCACTCGGTTCCATCCTGCTCGCCGATCTCGCGTCCATTGCCGGGGATCGCTACAACTATGAATCTCACCCCAAGCCGATCAATGTCTTTGTCGATGAAGC
>CAYFLM010000150.1:0-3103 GCA_964343925.1 uncultured Methylococcus sp. | reverse complement strand
TCAGCGGCAAGGTCCCAGATCCATCAAAAGAGTCTGATCCCACAAAACGGGAAGGCATACAGCGCGCCCTGCAATATATGGGGCTAGAATCCGGAACCCCGCTGACCAGCCTTAAGCTAGACAAAGTCTTTATTGGCTCTTGCACCAATGGGCGAATAGAAGATCTTCGGGCAGCCGCTGAAGTAGCCAAAGGTAGAAAAGTTGCTGGGAGCATCAAACTGGCCATGGTTGTCCCCGGCTCAGGAATCGTAAAAAAACAAGCTGAGGCTGAGGGGTTACACCACATCTTTACCGAAGCTGGATTTGAGTGGCGTGAACCGGGTTGTTCCATGTGTCTTGCGATGAATGCAGATCGTCTGGAACCTGGTGAACGTTGTGCATCCACATCAAACCGGAATTTTGAGGGCCGTCAGGGGTACGGTGGGAGAACTCACCTTGTTAGCCCCGCCATGGCAGCCGCCGCAGCAGTCTTCGGACATTTCGTGGACGTTCGGGACCTACCCGCAGCACCCACCAAGGCAACGGCTGAATCTGTAAAGCCTACTGAGCAGAAAGCACCTAGCCCGGCACAGGCAGTACCGCAAGCTAAGGTCGTGAATGCCAAGAATACGGTCAAGAGTCCGAAGGCTCCCGCAAAAAAACCAGTTAATCCAGTAGAAAACAAATCCAAAGAACCTTCACAAAAACCCAAGGCAACGGCTAAACCAGCACCTACAAAGGTCAATGCGGCCTCAAAAAAAGGGGGTAAGAAGTCATGAAGTCCTTTAAGTACATTAACTCACGTGTCATTTCGCTTGACCGAGCCAACATTGACACTGACGCCATCATTCCTAAGCAGTTTCTTAAATCCATCAAAAGAACGGGTTTTGGTGTCTACCTGTTTGATGAATGGCGTTACTTGGACCGCGGCGAGCCCGACATGGATTGCACCAACCGCCCACTGAACCCAGATTTTGTGCTTAATAAGCCCAATGCTTATCGCGCTAGGATACTCCTCACTCGAGAAAACTTTGGTTGTGGGTCGTCGCGAGAGCATGCCCCTTGGGCTTTGGATGACTATGGCTTTAGGGTCATTATTGCCCCTAGCTTTGCAGATATCTTCTACAACAACTGCTTCAAGAACGGCATCTTACCTATCGTTCTGGACGCAAAAATTGTCGACCAACTCTTTCGCGATAATGCCAAGGTTGGCTACCAAATGGAGGTTGATCTCAGAACACAAAAGATCACCACCAAATTTGGTGAAGTCATACCTTTCGAAGTCGAACCGTCCAAGCGCTTTCGACTGCTGAATGGTCTCGATGATATTGGCCTCACTCTGCAGCATGCAGATGAAATAAAGGCCTATGAAACCAAAAGGCGGGAAGTCGCGCCTTGGCTTTTCAACTAAATATAATTTTTGATTGAACTTGGGATAAAGAACGGATGACGAAGAAAATAGCGGTCCTGCCTGGGGATGGTATTGGAACTGAAATTGTTGCAGAAGCCATCAAAGTATTGGATTGCCTCAGAGACCAGTTTGGACTCAAGGTTGAAACCGAAACCGCCCTGATCGGTGGTGCGGCGTATGACGCCACTGGAACCCCCTTCCCCGATGAAACACTAAAAATCTGCAAAGCAGCTGATTCTGTCCTGTTGGGTGCAGTGGGGGGGCCAAAGTGGGAGCCTCTAGATTATTCACTCAGACCTGAGCGTGGCCTTCTCGGGCTTCGTGCAGAACTCCAATTGTTCGCTAATCTTCGTCCTGCAATCCTTTATCCACAATTGGTAGCAGCTTCAACCCTGAAACCTGAAGTGGTTTCAGGTCTCGACATTATGATCATCCGTGAGCTTACTGGGGGTATCTATTTCGGAAAGCCCAGAGGCCGAAAGGTCAACGATGCTGGAGAGCGCGAAGGATTCAATACCCTTGTCTACACTGAATCAGAAATTAGGCGAATTGGTCACATCGCTTTCCAAACCGCGCAAAAACGTAACAAGCGACTCTGTTCAGTGGATAAGGCCAATGTCCTTGAGTGCACTGAGTTATGGAGAGAAATCATGATTGAAGTCGGCCGGGAATACCCTGATGTCGAACTCACTCACATGTATGTTGACAATGCAGCCATGCAATTGGTTCGAGCTCCAAAACAATTTGATGTCATGGTGACTGAAAACATGTTCGGTGACATCTTGTCTGATTGTGCGGCCATGCTGACAGGATCTATCGGAATGCTCCCTTCAGCCTCACTGGATAAGAACGGAAAGGGTATGTACGAACCTATTCACGGATCTGCTCCAGATATCGCCGGTAAAGGCGTTGCCAATCCCATAGCGACCATTCTTTCCGTAGCGATGATGCTACGCCACAGCTTCGGAGATGCGCAAAATGCAGATCGAGTTGAATCTGCAGTCACGCTAGCCTTGGATGCAGGTCTCAGAACGGCCGACATCTATTCAGAGGGAACAACGCGCGTGGGCACCCAAGCCATGGGCGATGCTGTTGTGAACGCGCTGCGCACTGGAAAGGCAAACTAATGACTAGGCTGTTCAACGTTGCCGTTCTTGGCGCGACCGGAGCCGTGGGCGAGACCATGTTAGCCCTCTTGGAAGAGAGAAACTTTCCTGTCGATCAGGTTTTCCCACTTGCAAGCAGCCGATCCGCTGGAAAAAAGGTCGAGTTTAGAGGCCAGGAAATTCCAGTCCTGGATGTCGAACAATTTGACTTCAGTCAGGCTCACATCGGCCTTTTCTCTGCAGGTGCATCGGTTTCAGCCCAATACGCCCCAATTGCTGCTTCTCATGGCTGTGTCGTTATCGATAACACATCGCAATTTCGCTACGACGATGACATTCCTCTTGTCGTCCCAGAGGTTAATGCTCATGCGCTCGCCCATTATAAAAATCGGGGCATCATCGCAAATCCAAATTGCTCAACCATTCAAATGTTGGTTGCCCTTAAGCCGATACACGATGCTGTAGGGATCGAGCGGATCAACGTCTGCACTTATCAGGCTGTTTCTGGTACAGGAAAGAAGGCCATTGATGAACTTGCCCAACAAACCACACTCCTCTTGAGTGGAAAGCCCATCAAGGCCGAGGTTTACCCAAAACAAATAGCTTT
>CAYFLM010000149.1:0-3117 GCA_964343925.1 uncultured Methylococcus sp. | reverse complement strand
AGACTTTCCACGAATTCGGATTTCGCCTGATATTCCATAGTAGTAAAATGCTCCTTTGGGCTGAATTGAAGTACCTCTCGGCGTCATGGCTGCAAGTAAAGCGAGCCCCGAAAGGACCTGAGAAGGATATCAAGCCGGGATGCCGGACGTCCAAACAATTGCCCCTAACTTTGGCGAACTGTTCCGATTGACCGGACGGGCCGGCGCCTCTAATCTCAATTCATGAATTCGATCGAACTGATTCCTAAAAGGCGTATCCGTAGCAGTATCCCCCTATCCGTAATGGATCGGATGATTTCAGGAGAACTGCTCAAAACCGTCTTTTCGATCCTCCTCGTCTTGGTTGTCATTATCGTCAGCAAAAAGTTCCTCGGCATGCTCACCCAGGCCATTGATGGGGAGGTCTCTGCCGACACCCTGTTCCGCCTGCTGGGCTTAAGAACCCTTAGCGCCACCACGGTACTGATTCCCCCGGCCACATTCATGGCCGTTCTCACCGTCATTGGACGCATGTACCGTGACCATGAAATGGCCATTCTTTCCTCAGCTGGTGTAGGCCCGCTTCGCTTGTATCAAGCGCTCAGCTGGATGATCATCCCACTCTTGATTCTGGCAGGGTTCATGGCGCTTGAAGTCATGCCTTGGACCGAGCGAGAGGCTCAGGCACTTGCCAAACGGGATAAGGAGACGGCCGACATACGTGGCATCAAACCGGGACGCTTCAACGAATTCAGCTCTGGAGACATTGTTCTCTATGCGGAGGAGATGACGGAAGATCGGGTCCTCCACAATATTTTTGTGCAAAGCCGCCAGGGGACCATGACCGGTGTGGTGGTCGCCGATCGCGGGCATTTGCAGAAGTCGGAAACGGGCGATGACTTCATGGTGCTTAATGATGGACGGCGCTATCAGGGAACGCCTGGACTCAAGGACTACACCATCAGCCAATTTGAAGAGTATGGCGTCAGAATTGGCGGTCCCGATGATGAAACCGAAGAAAAAAAGCGGGAAGCCGAGGATACCCTTCAGCTGATTGAAAACAAAACCCCACGGGAACTCGCTGAACTCCAGAAACGTCTTGCCGT
Source organism: uncultured Methylococcus sp. (assembly GCA_964343925.1). Classification (GTDB taxonomy): domain Bacteria; phylum Pseudomonadota; class Gammaproteobacteria; order Methylococcales; family Methylococcaceae; genus UBA6136. The sequence continues at coordinate 2,032 of CAYFLM010000149.1, read as the reverse complement.
CCCCTTAGGCGTCGGTGCACTGGCACTGCTCGCGGTGCCCTTGGCCCGCGTCGCACCCCGATCAGGCCCTTATGGCAGTATTTTTTCCGCCTTCATGATTTACATCATTTACGAGAATGCCCAGAAAATCACACAAGGCATGCTCATGACTGAAAAAATTCCTTTCTGGCTTGCTTACACCGTGATTTATGGTGTTCTCGTGTTAATGACCGGTGGACTCCTACTCAAGAACTTAGGTCCACGTTGGATCAAACACGCCTGGGAGAGCCGCTCTCGATGATTACGACCCTGGATCGATACATTGCCAAGGAAGTGATCACGGGATCGCTGGTTGCCATATCGGTGCTCCTCTCGCTCTTGACCTTCTTTACCTTTGCGGATGAGTTGGGCGACATGGGCAAGGGTAACTACGGCATGAAGGAGATCGCCAAATACCTGGCGCTAACGCTCCCACGAAACTTTTATGAACTCCTGCCTACGGCCTCTCTCGTTGGTAGTCTGGTTACGCTTGGCGGGCTTGCAAATAACCGTGAACTTGTGGCCATGAAGGCCTCTGGGGTCCCGGAGAGTCGCATTATCTTGGCCGTACTGGGTGGAGGTCTGGTCCTTCTTGTGCTGGCCATCAGCGTGGGAGAATTTTTGGCGCCGCCCGCAGAGCGAAATGCCCAGAACCTTAAATCGCTGGCGGTTAACAACCAGATCACTTCGCGTTCAAAATACGGCTTCTGGGTCCGCGACGGAAATGTATTCGTCAATATCCGCAAAATTCGCGAACAGCAAAGTCTGGGCGACATCAGTATTTACACCACCTCGGAAGATCAGCGTCTTGAGAAGGCAACGCATGCAGAAACTGCAAAACATGACGGCAACCAGTGGAAACTCGACCAGCTGAATATCAGCTACTTCCAACCGGATGAGGTTCAATCTGAAACGAATCCATCCTCGGACTGGACCTCCGTTCTCGCGCCTGACCTGCTCAATGCCTTTGTGATCCGACCTGAAAACCTCGCTTCCTGGGAGCTCTTTAGCTACATGGAGTATCTCAATGAAAACGGCCAGGAATCTCTGGTCGTTGATCAAGCCTTTTGGGGGAGACTGATTAATCCTCTTTCGACTCTCGTGATGCTAATGATGGCAGTCCCCTTCGTACTCAATGTCCGACGCGAAGTCGGTATGGGACAAAGAATCGTTTTCGGCTCGGTCATAGGGCTCGGGTTTTACCTCTTTGACAAGATGTTTGCGCATCTTGGCATTGTCTATGAGTTCAATCCTGTCTTTGCGGTCTCGTTTCCCTCGTTTTTGGCTCTGAGCATCGTCGCATTCGTGCTTAAAAGGATGCGAAAATCTGCCTAATAAAGACTTAGAGGCCCCCATCTGCTAAAATCTGAAGCATAATCACCAGCTTCTCATCTATGGTTCTGCTCGAAACTCCGATCTGCGACTTCGGCGCTAAGCCGCCAGAGTTCAAGCTCAAAGGCACCGATGGCAAATTCTGGACGCTCACTGACTGCATGGGGCCCAAGGGCCTTCTGGTCATGTTCATCTGCAATCACTGCCCCTACGTCAAGGCGATTCAGTCCCGTCTGGTCGAAGCGACCCGCACGATCAAAGCCTCCGGCGTTCATAGCGTAGCGATTATGGCGAACGATCCACTTGAGTACCCGGAAGACTCCTTTGAGAACATGCAAGCCGTAGCAACCCGGTTTGGTTTCGATTTCCCATATTTGGTGGATGAGACTCAGGAGATTGCCAAAGCCTATGGCGCGATCTGCACACCTGATTTCTTTGGTTACAACGCGAAAATGGAACTTCAATATCGCGGCCGACTCGACAGCAGTGGGCGAGAGGCAGCGGCTTCAGACGCCCGACAGGAACTCGTCGAGGCCATGCAATTGATTGCAGAAACGGGACAAGGACCCCAAAAACAGATTCCGAGCATGGGATGCTCGATCAAGTGGCGGGACGCCTAAAGAAACGCTTCTTTTTAACCGAAACCCATAGAGGAAACGCTATGTCATTCAAGCGGTTGACC
>CAYFLM010000148.1:0-3129 GCA_964343925.1 uncultured Methylococcus sp. | reverse complement strand
CCCAGTAGCATCAATAATCCACTTTCCATTGCAGAAGCGATGAAGAGCAGGGCTACACCCACTCCCAAGCGAATCTTCTGATCGCTCGTCCCTACGTTGAATTCTCGAGTTTTGATTTTGCTGAAATCGATCGACTTGAAATCAAATGCCATTGCATTATCCCCATAAGTTTTTGTTTTTGTTATGTCCACGCCAAGAGCGGACGCAGTCCTTCGCGACACAGTGAAATCGTAACATAGAAGGGCAGCCTCTGAACCGATACCCGTTTTCTGTGTCATTACCAAGTTATAGAAGCTCATCAAAATTTCGAATATGGGGGATGGGTATCTCATGCTATGTTGAACTCTTGGGTAGGTATACGTTTCTTGTGCATGGGCAAAGACCTAGACGTTTTTTATTGGTGGAATATTCCAGGGGGCAAGGATGAGGATTGGTGTACCAAAGGAGATTAAGGATCGAGAGGGCAGGGTAGCGCTGACCCCGGAAAACGCTAGAAAACTTACAGAATCTGGTCATGAGGTGCTAATTGAGATCGGAGCGGGCCAAGGCTCCGGCTTTGAAGATGATGCCTATCTTAGGGCTGGGGCAGTTCTGGGTGGAGTGAGAGAGGCTTGGGACCGAGATCTAGTTCTTAAGGTAAAAGAACCAATGGAGGCCGAATATGACTATCTGGGGCGACAGATCCTTTTTACCTATCTTCACCTGTCTGGAGTGCCTCGAAAACTGACTGAGACTCTGCTTGCGAAAGGCACATCGGCTATTGGATACGAAACCGTCGAGGATGCTGACGGCAGATTGGCGTTGCTCGCGCCAATGAGCGCAATCGCTGGCAATATGGCCTCACTGGTCGGGGCCTTTTATCTGGCGCGAGCTCACGGTGGGAAAGGCGTTCAGTTAGGAGAAGTTTTAGGTGTTCGCCATGGCAAAACGCTTATCGTTGGCGATGGTGTCGTGGCGTTTCATGCTGCAAAAACAGCCCATGGCCTCGGGTCTGAGGTGGTGGTTCTGGGGCTGGATGACCGGCGAGGTGAGGAGTGGTCTAGGCGGTTTGGGGATGGTTTTCATTTCGAACGCTCATCTAATGAAGCCATTGGTCATCATCTCCTCGATACGGATCTCTTGGTGGGTGCGGTTCTGAAAAGGGGCGCAAGAGCGGAGGCTGTCGTGACCCGGAGTCAGATCGCGTCAATGCAACCGGGATCGGTAGCGGTTGATGTGAGTATTGATCAAGGCGGATGTCTTGAAACATCGAGACCCACTTCTCATTCAGATCCCGTTTACTTCGAGGAAGGGGTTCTTCACTATTGTGTGACCAATATGCCTGGTGCCTACCCACGAACGTCAACGATCGCGCTGACTTCAGCAGTTTTTCCCTACACCCTTATATTGGCGAACCAAGGGTTGGATGGGGTATTTCGAGACCCCGGGTTCTTGAAAGGTCTTCAGGTTTATCAAGGCAAACTGCGATCTGAGGTTATTGCCAAGGATCTTAATTTAACGGGCGCGCTTGATCTTCAGTCGAGGTAATCGAGTACAAGGCTCATGTCGCGCTGATCCACGCAAACCTTCGCTTTTTCGCGAACGATAGGTTTTGCGTTGAAGGCAATGGAGAGTCCGGCAACCGCCATCATTTCAAGGTCGTTTGCGCCATCTCCAATCGCGACCGTATCGCTGAGTGGGATAGACTTTTCCCTCGCCCAGTCCATGAGCGCCTCGGCTTTGGCCTTGGCATCTACGATGTTAGCGCTGACCCTTCCAGTGAGTTTTCCGTCCTTGATTTCGAGGCGATTGGCCTTCCAGAAATCCAGATTAAGCTGACGAGCGAGTGGGTCAAGCACCTCGTGGAAGCCACCTGAAACGACACCGACCCACCCGCCGGCCACATGGGTCTCCTCAATAAGTCTAGGCACCCCCTGAGTTACCACGATCTCCTGACGAACCTCATCGAAGATGCTCTCAGGAAGACCTTCGAGGGTAGCGACGCGCTCCTTGAGGCTTGCACTGAAATCCAGTTCTCCCCGCATGGCGCGGTCGGTAATTTTTGCGACCCGATCCAATGTGCCTGCACATTTGGCTAAAAGCTCGATGACTTCGTTTTCGATGAGTGTTGAATCAACGTCCAAGACGATGAGACGGCGCTTCTTCATGCGTACCCTATTTAAAGGTTTTGATGGGCGTCAGATGCCTGCGCCATGGATAAATAATTCCTGTTTGGCTTGCGCCTGCGTAATGTTACTGTCGGGTGGAACACTGCGTGTTAGCCAGACGTTGCCCCCAATTGTCGAACCTCGCCCAATCGTAATTCTGCCAAGAATCGTGGCGCCCGCGTAGATAACCACGTCATCCTCAACGATGGGGTGTCGAGCATTACCTTTGAGTAGGACTCCATTTTCATCAGTAGGGAACCGCTTAGCGCCCAGCGTTACCGCCTGATACAGGCGAACACGCTCCCCGATGATCGTCGTTTCCCCGATGACAACGCCTGTCCCGTGATCTATGAAAAAGCTTCCACCAATGTGGGCTCCCGGATGGATATCAATGCCTGTGTCGGAGTGAGCAATTTCAGAAATCATGCGAGCAATCAGGGGAAGACCAAGAACGAAGAGTTCATGGGCGATCCGATGGCAGGTAATGGCGGATATGCCTGGATAGCAGACGAGCACTTCGTCCACGCTCCGTGCAGCGGGGTCCCCTTCGTATGCGGCTTCAAGGTCTGTATCGAGCTTTTCCCGGATCTTGGGTAAAAGATGAGTAAATTGTTTGATGATATGAATGGCCGAGGGCCTAACACTCGAGGTCGAGCTTTCTAGTCCGTTAGCCGTAAAGATAAGCTCTTTTTCGGCCTGCTCGAGTAGACGCATCAACGTAAACTCAAGGGTATTGCCAACAAAATAATCAATGCTTGAAGCGGTTAAGCCACCTTCACCTAAACGGTTTGGATAGAGTACCGTTGAGAGATTTTCCAATATCTCTCTTAAAACCTTACGGTTCGGGAGTTTTGGAGGATTATTTTCGCGATTCCTAAGCGCAAGGGAATGGTTTCGTTTCTCTCTGAGTTCTTCTATTACAGGCCCGATGTCCCATGGGCTTTCAGTGTTATGACCAGTCATTCGGTGAAAGTCTCAGGTG
>CAYFLM010000147.1:0-3141 GCA_964343925.1 uncultured Methylococcus sp. | reverse complement strand
TCCAGTTGCATGCCAGCACCCAATGCGACATTCGAACGCCTGAAAAAGCCCGTTTTCTCGAACAGGTGGGATTTTCACAAGTCGTGGCTGCCCGGGAGCTCAATCTTGCTCAGATTGAAGGTATGGCCAAGGCGCTCGACCAGGCTAAGCTCGAGTTTTTCATTCACGGTGCGCTATGCGTTGCATACAGTGGTCAATGCTATATCAGTCACGCCCAAACTGGTCGAAGCGCCAACCGAGGAGACTGCTCACAAGCCTGCCGGCTTCCCTATGAAGTCATCGATGGACAAGGTCGCATCATCGCTCATCAAAAACATGTGCTCTCGGTCAAGGATAATGACCAAAGCGCCAATCTTGAGGCTTTACTTGATGCGGGGGTCAGAAGCTTCAAGATTGAAGGTCGCTATAAGGACCTTGCCTACGTGAAGAACATCACTAGCCACTACCGCAGCCTACTGGACGGCATCCTCGACCAACGACCGAAATTGCGTCGTATCTCCTCGGGTCGCACCCGATTTCATTTTGTCCCTGATCCCAAACGAAGCTTCAATCGAGAAAGCACCGACTATTTCGTCCAAGGCAGAAAAGCGGATATCGGCGCGTTTGACACCCCCAAGCCGCAAGGACTTCCTTTAGGCATTCTCACAAAAACCGAAGCCGACCGATTTGAAGTCACCCTAAACGCAGAGTCAGGCCCTCTTCAAAATGGCGATACCGTGACTTATTTCGATCTTCACAAGGAACTTCACGGCTTTAGAGTCAATATTGCAGAACACTTGGGTGATTCCCGCTATCTTGCAATCCCGAATCAACCCGTCAAAGAGCTTAAGGACTTTAGAAAAGGCACTGAACTCTTTAGAAGCCGGGAGATGAGCTGGGAACGGCTCATGGAGAGTGATCGCACCGCTGAAAGGCGGATACCCATCGACATGAGCTTAAGTGAGGCTCAAGAAGGCCTCAGCCTCAAAATTCGGGATGACTCCGGCTACGAGGTGAGGGTTGACCTCCAGCATCCATACCAAAGCGCAAAGGACCCGGAACGTGCGCGTCAAACGATAGAGGATGCACTTCAAAAACTGGGAAATACGCTATTTGAGCTTGGAGAACTTGAGCTAAGCCCCCTTAGGTCAGGAAAGCCCGGCTTTTGGCCGCTTTCGCTGCTCAATCAACTTCGCAGGGAGGCCATTGAATCACTCGAAACTGTCCGTGATCAGGCCTTGGAAAGGCTACCGAAAGGCAAAGTTCTGGAACCCCCTGCCCGTTACCCCGAAGACGGCCTGAGCTACCTTGCCAATGTCGCCAACCACAAGGCACACCAGTTTTATCTCAACCACGGTGTCACCGTGGTTGAACCCGCCTATGAAGCGCACGAGACAAGGGGTGAAGTCAGCCTGATGATTACCAAGCACTGTGTGCGCTTCTCTCTTTCGCTCTGTCCTAAACAGACTCGAGGCATTACAGGTGTTCAGGGTACCATCAAGGCCGACCCCCTTCAGTTGGTCAGTGCAGGTGAGCGATTGACGCTTGAGTTTGATTGCAAGGCCTGCGAAATGCATGTCAAGGGTAAGATCAGGCGCTCTGTTTTAAAAGACATACCGGCCCAACCCATTCGAATGGATCTGATTAAAAAACCCAAGAAAACGGAACACCTCGATGCGAATAGCTAGACATTGTGATTGTCTAATGACGCCTGATCCTAGAAGAATCGTTCGCATACTGGTCCTTTTAGCGGCAATCTGTGGATCGGATGAAGTCCTGTCCGCACGAAATACCTACGAAGGTATTATTGGAGAGCACACCACCAGCCTACTGAGCTTTGATCCCACATCCGCAGCGACCACCGGGACGCTTCGCTACGCGCGTTCCGGGACCGATCAGCTCATGCTTCAACTTGAGGCTATTGGCGTAGGAACACTTCGACTCAATGAATCGTGGTTCAACCCAAAAACCGGAAAGACTCAACCCACCGGCTATTTCGACGGACATTTTCAGGACGATGAATCCCGTTTTGTCGGTCTTTATCATTCAAAAGATGGAAAACGAACGCTGCCATTTGATTTCCATCTCATCGCCCGTGAACGTTCATTGATCAGCGCCGATCAGAAGGTCAAGGTGGCTGTACCCATCCTGATCGCTCCCCAATGGGCTTCGCTCAATTCCATCCTTGAATCGATGGCACAAAATGAACTCCTTGAGCGGACCCATCATATTGAAGCCAGCAGCACCGAACTCAAACAGAATGGTCTTGATGATCCGGAATACCTCAAGGCACTCTTTAGCGAAAAAACCTGCACCCTTGCACTCGAAACCGAGCAGATGGTTTCCATGGAGTGCCTCGATTCCGAATTTCTGGGCGGAGCGCATCCCAATACCCAATTTCAAACCCGAAACTTCAAACTTGACGCTCAAGGAAAACCCAAGGAACTGTCTCTCGGCGAAGTGCTCGATCTCAGTACGCCCAACCGACAACAACTCTCGACCTGGATTATTCAAGATCTTAGAAAGCAAAAGGCGGGGTTTGTGCTCGATGGCGAAATCAAACAATTCGACAAAGAACTTAAGGACAACAGTCTCACCGTGCTCTGGCTGAAGGAAGGCATGGGGGTCATCTTTTCACCCTACGCCGTTGGCCCTTATGTCGAAGGTGAATACCGGGTCTACATCCCCTACCCAAAGCTCAAACCCCTGATTCGCCCAGATGCCAATCTGCCGCCACCATCGCCGAATCATCGCTGATGAACCAGACACCCCGGGTCTATCTCGAAGTCCCCTTCATCGAGAAGGATGACGCCAAGGCTAAAGGTGCCCGCTGGGACGCCGCGGCCCGTAAATGGTTTATCTCAGGAGACCGTGACCTCGCCCCTTTTCTTGCCTGGCTCCCCGACGCCACGGCAAATGCATCGCACCCTCAATCAGAGTCTTCCCCCCAGGTCGGCTCAAACCCTGAACCGGGTATCGCGCTCAGCCACTATCTCTCCGAGGTGGGTGTCGTCATCCAGCGATCGATCCCAAAAGCCCAATGGGTCCGTGCTGAAATCAGCCAGCTCAGACCGGTGAATGGCGGGCATCTAGCACTTGAACTGGTTGAACATGACGAAGCAGGTCGTCTCGCGGCTCGAACCCCAGCATTCCTATGGAATC
>CAYFLM010000146.1:0-3155 GCA_964343925.1 uncultured Methylococcus sp. | reverse complement strand
CTATATATGAAATTCGAATAACTAAATTCAGAGCGGATTGATAAGCTAAGACCTAGAACATCGTTTACAGGTATATAGGCGGAATCTAGACTCGTTTTGGGAATAAACCACCTTAACGGAGTCATGTATGTCAGCCGCACCAGTTGATAATGTTTATGAATTTGACCGTTCAGCTCAAGTAAGCAGCAAGACCAAGGATGAAATTCTTGCGGGCGCACGGCAACAGGCCAATGATCTGCAGCTTAAATATGCAGGGCGTGTTACTCCGCTAGAAGCTTGGAAACTCTTTTCTACGGGGGCTGCGGTTATTGTTGATGTGAGAACGAATGAGGAGCGCATCTTTGTCGGTCACGTACCGAATACGCTCCACGTAGCATGGCAAACCGGCACTTCTTTGAATCGAAACCCAAGGTTCGTCAAGGAAGTGGAGTCAAAAGTGCCGAGTAAGGAGGCCTTTATTCTGCTGCTGTGCCGGAGCGGCAAACGGTCCCACGATGCGGCTGACGCACTGAGTGCTGCGGGCTTCATCAATGTCTTCAATATCGCTGAAGGTTTTGAAGGTGATTTGAACGATCAGCAGCAGCGCGGCGCGCTCGGCGGCTGGAGACATTGGGCCTTGCCCTGGGTCCAGAACTAAGACCAGTAACGGTGATGGTTTAGGACTTGTCAGGGTCAGGTTGCTCTGTCCTATTGGATCAGAGCAACCGGAAAAATCGCGAATGTAGATTTAGAAGTGGATGCACGGCTTCATCGCGCCCCAAAGTGGGGTGTATCCACCTCCCACAGGACCACCTGATATCCCCTGTACAGCCGGTTAATCCGGCTAAAAGACCGACCACCACAGCGTCACTTACGTAGATCTAAAATTAACCACAGGGAGTGCTATCACCATGGCAGAAAACCATGACCCTCAATTGGCATTAAACGATGCCGCGGCAAGACAACTTGCCAATGCCACCAAGACCACCGCGCAACTACCGATCATCACACCGAGATGGCTCGTCCATTTTCTCCAGTGGCTTCCGGTTGAGGCGGGTATTTATCGTCTAAACCAGGTGAAGAATCCGGGCAATGTCAATGTGACTTGCGCAAAACGGGATGAATCTGAATTGCCACAGACTTTTGTCGATTATGAAGAACAGCCAAGGGAGTATTTCCTGAATGCGGTGACGACCGTGTTGGACGTTCACACCCGGGTTTCAGATCTCTATAGCAGCCCCTATGATCAAATCAAGGAACAACTGAGACTTACGATTGAAACGATCAAGGAGCGCCAGGAAAGCGAACTCATCAACAATCCCGACTACGGTCTTTTGGCAAACGTTGCAGATGAACAGAGATTGTCTACGCTAACAGGGGCCCCGACGCCTGATGATCTTGATGATCTTCTGGCAAAGGTCTGGAAGGAGCCCGCTTTCTTTCTGACCCATCCGCTTGCCATCGCCGCATTTGGTCGTGAGTGCACCCGTCGTGGTGTTCCTCCTCCCACGGTCAGCCTCTTTGGGACCCAGTTCCTAACCTGGAGAGGCATTCCGTTGATCCCTTCGGACAAGGTACCGGTTGAGGATGGCAAGACCAAAATCTTGTTACTTCGCGTTGGCGAAAAGCGTCAAGGTGTTGTGGGGCTCTATCAGCCCGGTCTCGCTGGAGAGCAGAGCCCGGGTCTTTCCGTGCGGTTCATGGGTATCAGTCGGAATGCCATTGCTTCCTATCTGATTTCACTCTATTGCTCGCTGGCCGTTCACACGCCGGATGCGCTGGCTGTTCTAGAAGACGTGGAGATCGACAAGTATCATGAGTACGCCAATACCTACAAGTGATGCCCTAACGGATGCAGGCGTTGCTCCTACCGGGGTTTCCGGTTTGGAGCACGGCTCACCCGAGGGTGTGAAGGGGTTCGACGTGGGGCAGTTGAGTGAACTGGCTAATGCCTTTTTTCGGAGTCTTCCGGGAGAGGTGCCCGATCTTCCTCATCAACAAGCTCTCGACCTGAGTTCTGGCAGCCCGATTCTTGAGCCGGATCTTAAAGTTGGCGCTGTATCCCCTCTGCCAAAAGGGACCGGTGCGTCGCCGACTGAAGTGCCAACACCTCATGCTACTTCGGTATTGCCATCAACCAGTGGATTTACACCGGCGTTACCGGCGGTAGGCAACACGGATCCAAGAAATCTCCTGGGTGCGGGCGGCCTTCCGTCAACCCCTTTTTATTTTTTGGGGCATGTATCCGAGCTTCCTGAAGCGCCGGCCGGGATTCAGCCGGTACCTCTCGAGAATCTACTGGTTCCCCAAAGCTCCCATTTTCCAGGGCAGTTTCAGGTGGATCAACTCCTGAGGGATCTCGCTGGAGAAGGGCAGGCACCGAATGCTCAAGAGGCTTCACCGGCCCAAGGATCGAGCTTTTATTTTCTAGACGGTGCGATTAGCCCGGTTCTGGAAGCGGATACGGCTTCGGTCCATTCGATTCAGGAGGTTTCGCCGTCGGCGCATCCCCAATTTGATGTCAATGCGGTCAGGAGGGATTTCCCGATCCTCAATGAGCGAATTAACGGACATCCATTGGTTTGGTTGGATAATGGTGCAACTACTCAAAAACCTAATCAGGTCATTGAGCGCATCAGCTATTTCTATCGGCATGAGAATTCCAATATTCATCGTGCCGCTCATGAACTGGCAGCGCGCTCAACCGATGCCTATGAGGGTGCTCGGGACAAGGTGGCAAAGTTTTTGGGTGCCTCAAGCAAGGACGAGATCATTTTTGTAAGAGGGGCGACAGAAGGGATCAATTTGATCGCTAACACCTTTGGTCGACAGTTTGTCGGTGAAGGCGATGAAATCGTAGTCTCACTCTTGGAACACCACGCCAATATTGTTCCCTGGCAGATCCTGGCAAGAACAGTAGGTGCAAGGATTCGTGTGATTCCGGTGGATGATTCCGGCCAGATCCTTCTGGACGAATATCAGAAGCTTCTCAATGAAAGAACCAAAGTGGTAGCGATTACCCAAGTTTCTAATGCATTGGGAACGGTGACACCGGTACCTGAAATCATTGAGGCGGCCCATCGTTACGGGGCTAGAGTGGTTGTGGACGGAGCCCAGTCGGTTGCTCATTTAAGAGCCAACGTAAAAGCACTGGACGCTGATTTCTTTGTGTTTTC
>CAYFLM010000145.1:0-3182 GCA_964343925.1 uncultured Methylococcus sp. | reverse complement strand
ATCGTGGGGGGGCTCATTTTTAGTCAGCTGATGACGCTCTACACTACGCCATCGATCTATCTGGGGTTTGATGCACTTTCGAAGCGAATCGCCTCCCGCTTAGCACCTCTTCGCTAAACGCGCATCATGGCCGGGAATCTCTCAGAACCCTTTATTCGAAGACCGGTTGCGACAACCCTACTGACTGTGGCTGTAGGTCTTTCTGGGCTGTTGGCAATGACCAAATTGCCTGTGGCACCTCTCCCGCAGATTGAATTCCCAACGATCCAGGTTCAGGCGAATCTTCCAGGAGGAAGTCCTGAAACCATGGCCTCCTCCGTCGCTACCCCGTTGGAACGCCAGTTCGGACGTATTGCCGGTATTACGGAAATGAGCTCCAGCAGCACCTTGGGCAGCACTTCACTGATCATGCAGTTCGATCTAGATCGGGACATTGATGGTGCTGCACGGGATGTTCAGGCCGCTATCAATGCCGCCAGAAGCTATCTGCCCGTCAATATGCCGTCAAACCCGAGCTACCGTAAGGTCAACCCTGCAGATTCACCTGTTGTGATCGTGTCTCTAACCTCAGAGCTCTATCCTTTGGCAGAACTCTATGAAGTGGCTTCCTCAATACTTCAACAGAAGATCAGTCAGATCCAGGGGGTTGGACAGGTTACCCTGGGCGGTGGCTCTTTGCCTGGGATTCGGATTGAAGTCAATCCTGCCTATCTCAACCATTATGGACTTGGACTTGAAGATGTCAGGAGACTCATTGCTTCGGCCAACCTGAATCGACCCAAGGGTTTAGTTGAAGATTCAAAGACCAGTTGGATCATCCAGGCAACCGATCAGCTCAAAACGCCCGATGAGTATGGCTCGCTCGTGATAGCGCAATTTGGAGGTGGAGCCATAAGGCTTAGGGACATCGCCAGAATTTCGAGGGCACCTGAAGATATTCGTGCTGCGGGTTACAGCGATGGTAAGCCCTGCATCATTCTTCTCATTCATCGGCAGCCGGGTGCCAACATTATCGAGACGGCGGATCGGATTTTGGCTGAGTTGCCGCTGCTTGCCGCATCCATTCCCCAAGGGATGACGCTTAAGCCCGTCATCGATCGGACCACAACCATTCGCGCCTCTATGGAGGATATCGAGTTTACGCTGGTACTGTCGATTTTTCTGGTTGTGATGGTGGTGTATCTCTTCCTGAGGAATGCCCGAACGACCCTGATACCCAGTATTGCCATCCCAATTTCACTGCTTGGAACCTATGGCGTCATGTACGCCTTTGGTTACAGTCTCAACAATCTCACGTTAATGGCATTGACCATTGCCACGGGATTTGTGGTGGATGATGCGATCGTGGTGACCGAAAACATTACCCGGCATATTGAATCAGGCCTTAAACCTTTGGACGCCGCAATAAAGGGTTCAAAGGAAATCGGTTTTACGGTTTTATCTATCAGTCTTTCACTGGTTGCGGTTTTTCTGCCGCTTCTCCTGATGGAAGGGATTATTGGTCGACTTTTTCGTGAGTTCTCAGTCACGCTCGCCTCGGCTGTTTTGATTTCCATGGTCATTTCATTGACCACTACCCCGATGCTCTGTGCCATTTTGTTGAATCCTCGTCACCTTAAAAGTACTGAAGCCAATCCCTTTCTTCGCCTTTTGATGAAACCACTGGATTGGACGGAGCAAAACTATAGAGTGGGCCTTGAGTGGGTTTTAAAGCATCAAAGATTCATGCTGATTTTGACGGTGTGCACGATCATAGGGACGGGTTATCTTTTCGGTAAGATCCATAAAGGATTTTTTCCGCAGCAGGATACGGGTCGTGTGATGGGGCAGGTACTGGCCGATCAGAAGACTTCTTATCAGGCCATGGTGCTGCGCTTGAGAGAATACCTTCGCATCATGAACGAAGACCCCGCGGTTCAAACGGTTGTTGGGTTTACGGGAGGAGGGAACGGAAGTTCGGGTAATTCCGCCCGCGTGTTTGGTGCCTTAAAGCCGCTGGACGAGCGAAAAATGAATGTCGACAGCATCATTGGACGGCTTAGGGCCAAATTGGCCGTTGTGCCGGGTGGGACGCTGTTCCTGCAGGCGCCGCAGGATTTGCGTTTGGGGGGGCGAATGAGCGCCACACAATGGCAATACACGGTTCGTGGAACGAGTCTTGATGAACTTCGGGAATGGGGCCCCAAATTGTTGGAGGCCTTCAGAAAGCTTCCTGCCTTGGTGGATGTGAATATGGATCAGCAAAATGGCGGTGTGAGTGCCATGCTGGAGATTGATCGTGAAACGGCCATGCGTCTGGGTGTCTCCGTTCAGGCCATTGATGACACGCTTTATGACGCTTTTGGGCAGCGTCAGATTTCAAACATGTATGGCGCATTGAATCAGAATCACGTGGTTATGAGCGTTCCAGAAACGCTCTGGGAAAGTTCGGATAGTCTCAAGACCGTCTATGTTCAGGCCGCGGGAGGAAAGCAGGTTCCTCTAAGCCAACTGGTTCAGCTCAGAACTGAAAGTGCGCCACTGGCGGTAAATCATTCCGATCAGTTTCCCTCCATTACCATGTCCTTTAATCTCAAGCCGGGTTCATCCCTAAGCGAAGCGATCAAAGAGATTGAAAAAGTAGAGTCTGAAATGGCCATGCCTGAGGATATTCGGGGCCGATTCCAGGGTGCAGCCCAAGCTTTTCAAAATTCACTCAAAAGTCAGCCCATTTTGATATTGGCTGCTTTACTTTCGGTGTACATCGTTTTGGGGATGCTCTACGAGAGTTATCTGCATCCCATTACGATTCTCTCCACGATTCCCTCTGCCGGCGTGGGTGCCTTGCTAGGGTTGATGCTGTTTAAGTTAGAACTCAATGTGATCGGGCTGATTGGCATCATTCTATTGATTGGAATCGTCAAGAAAAATGCCATCATGATGATCGATTTTGCGCTACATAAGGAGCGCGAAGTCGGTGTAACGCCTGAGCAAGCCATGATGGAGGCGTGTCTTTTAAGATTCCGTCCCATCATGATGACCACGTTGGCTGCTCTATTTGGGGCCATTCCTCTGGCTTTTGGACATGGTGCAGGTTATGAGCTTCGTCAGCCGCTGGGTATCAGCATCATGGGAGGGCTATTGCTGAGTCAGATGATTACCCTCTTCAGTACGCCCGTGATCTATTTATATATGGGCCGATT
>CAYFLM010000144.1:0-3202 GCA_964343925.1 uncultured Methylococcus sp. | reverse complement strand
GAAAAGGGCTGATCAAACATAAACACCAGATAGAGATTCAAGGACACCATCAAGGCAACAAGGCCGGTCATGATGCTCTGAATCCGATCACTCTTTACCGCAAACAAGAACGTGAATCCGATGGTTACAGCACCCCCCACTATCAGCGAAAGCCATTCGATATCAGGCATGCTGTAATCAGAGAAGTTGAGTCGTCCAGATCGTCCCTCCGAGGAGTTAAGAAAAGTCTCCAGCAGCGCCGGATAAACGGCCTTCTGATTTTCAGTGACAGGCTCGACTGAGCGAATGCTCAGAACCAGATTGACATAAAGGTCCGCTGCCTTCTGGCTACTTTTGCCCTCAGCCATTAACGCAAAGCCATGCTCTATCACTTCATCAACATAGGCCCGCATCGAACTCTGAATCTGTTCCGCATTTTTCTTGGGCATCTGCCCTGCAAGCGCATAAGTCCTCAACAGCCAATCCGCCTCATGATCCACATTCTGCTTAGCTTCACTAAATTTTCCTGAGGCATCCACTAATATCAGACCCAAAATCACGGAATAGAGCGTCCCCACCGCCGATAGATAGATACCCCCCACCTCGTGCAGATCCTTGAGTTCCTGAGGACCAATCTTCTTTCGAACCCATCGCTGCAAAAAGACCGAGGCCAGTACGACCAGGACTACGATTAAAAAGCCCAACTGATGTTCACTGGCCAGTTCCAAAAATCTCATATCAATGCCCCTCAACGCACTTCTGGTAATTCATCCCACTGTGTGGTGTAGCGCGGAGATCGGTTCTCCGCTCGCATGGCCCACTGTTGATTCACTCCACTCGCCGCAACTCTTAGCGTATTTCGACCATAGTGCCGGTTGACCTGATCGAGAACCTGCATCAGCCGCTCGGATTTGGCCTCCCGCTCAGCACACTCAAAAAGACTGTACTGCCGACGGCCTCGATCCGAGAGCAGCATGAGCATGATGCCTGCTTTCTTGTATCGGTAACCAGGACGATAGATCAGTCGAAGTCCTGCAAGGGCGGCCCGAGTCAACCGTAAAGTGTCATCTGTCGGCTCCGGCAAAGTCATCAGGTGAGACGGATGGTATTGCGGCTCATCCGGCTTGAAACGGTTGGTTTCGAGGAAAACCTGTAAGGCACCTGCAACCGACCCCTGGGCTCGAAGCTTTTCCGCCGCCCTTCCTATATAGGTCGAAACGGCCTCGCCTAACTCCGCCCTCGACTCCACCGGTTTTCCGAAACTTCTGGAAGAGAGAATCTGCTTTCTGGGGGGTGCCACCATCTCCAAAGGAAGGCAGGAAATCCCACGCAGCTCCTCACAGATGCGCTCCAAAACGACACCAAAATGGGTCCTGAGATATTTAGGATCCGTATTCCGCAGATCCAGCACCGTCCGGATCCCGAGTTCTGAGAGCCGAACCGTCAACCGGCGCCCTACCCCCCAGACTTCCGAAACCTCGATTTCTGACATCAACTGACGCCGATCCCAGCGGGTCAACGCATGAAGATCACAAACCCCTTGATACTCCGAGCGCTTTTTAGCCACGTGATTGGCCAGCTTAGCCAGCGTCTTGGTCGGTCCGATCCCCACACAGACCGGAAGCCCCGTCCACTGACGGATCCGCGTTCGAATCTTTTCTCCCAGCACCCCGGCACCCCCATGCAGGTGAGCCACGCTCTCAATTCTGAGAAAACTCTCGTCGATACTGTAGGTCTCGATGTCCGGTGAAAAATCTCTCAGGATGTTCACCACCCGCTGACTCATATCACCGTACAACACATAGTTGGAGGAATAGGCTTCAATTCCATGACGTCTTGCAAGATCCTGCATCTTGAACCAGGGCGTACCCATCTTGACCCCGAGTGCCTTGACCTCGTTGCTACGCGCCACTGCGCAACCATCGTTATTGGACAGTACGACCATGGGTACGGAAGCAAGATGAGGCTTGAAGACGCGCTCGCAGGAAACGTAAAAGTTGTTGACGTCGACCAGGGCAAACTGTGGTGCGGCCATCCGATTATGCCCTCGAGGGATAACGTCGGATCACGCCGACCACCACACCCCAGATTTCAAGCTCTCTGCCTTCCGGAAAAGTAATGGGTGCATAAGAAGGATTTTCCGGGCGAAGCTCCACCCGTCCCTGACCCAGATAGAGACGCTTGATGGTGTACTCGCCATCCACTACGGCTACGACAATATCGTCGTTCTTCGGCGTCAAAGCCCGATCCACCACCACCTTGTCGCCTTCCTCGATGCTGGCACCGATCATGGAATCTCCTCTGACCGTGAACATAAAGGTTGCGGGCTTGTTACGCACCAGATATTCATTGATATCCAGCCCCTCCTCCTCATAATCACCCGCGGGTGAAGGGAAGCCCGCAGAGATGCGGTGCACCAGTAAAGTGACTTCGCTGGGCGAGGGACATGCGGCGGCAGGTTCCGGAATCTGATCCAATGTCCTAGACTGTTTCAACATGTAACAGAACCTTGCATGGGGAATAGAGTCTCAATTCTAGCTGAGACCCTGTGCTTGTGCATGTCCCCTTTTCCGAGTTGCATCTATGGCCTTGACCCGCTTCCATCCTGCCGTCGCCCAATGGTTCGAGGAGACTTTCCCTGGCCCTTCGACCTGCCAGCAGGAAGCCTGGGAGGCGCTGCGAACCCCTGAGCCCATACTGATCGCGGCACCGACCGGTTCGGGTAAAACACTGGCGGCATTTCTCTCGGCCATCAACGACCTCGTTCAGGAAGGTGACCCATTCGGACTTCCGGATGAAACCCGGGTACTTTACATCTCTCCCCTCAAGGCGCTCAGCAACGACATTCACAAAAATCTCGAAGCCCCACTCGAAGGCATTCACGCCCGCCTGTTCGAGCAAGGTACGACCCAAATCGCCATCCGTACCCAGGTCAGAACTGGAGATACGCCCCCCGCACTCCGTGCCCAGATGATTCGTCGCCCACCCCATATTCTGGTCACCACCCCTGAATCGGTCTATATCCTCCTCACTAGTGAGAGCGGGCGAAAGATGCTATCGACGGTCGAAACCGTGATCATCGATGAAATCCATGTACTGGTCGGGAGCAAGCGGGGAGCCCACCTCGCCCTATCACTTGAGCGACTGGCACATCTCACCCACAAAAGGCCCATCCGTATCGGGCTCTCTGCAACCCAAAAGCCGATTGAAACCGTGGCCTCTT
>CAYFLM010000143.1:0-3216 GCA_964343925.1 uncultured Methylococcus sp. | reverse complement strand
TGTGGACCTGGCTTCAGTATGGATGAATTAACGCGGTATTTTTTCGAGTGATGGAGCATAAGGGGCGACCTTGGGCCGCCCCCAATTAGCCTGACTACATTGATTTTTCAGCGGCCTTGAGGTGGGTTGCCGCTGCCTCAGCCGACTCTCCAGCCATCTGGGCATGACCCAATTTGGCGTGTTCTATACTTTCGTTGAGGTTTTTGATCCCGGCCTCCACATGAGGATTGGCCTTTTCTTTCTCGGCCGCTTCTGCGTGCACCTTAGCCGCTTTAGCGTGCTCACCCGCCGCAGCTGCGTCCCCTTTTTGACCGCTTTCTGCAGCAGCAAGTGCGTGCTTGAGTGCTTCAGCCTTATGGTTCTCTTCTGCTCTAAGCGCGTTACCCGCTGTGAGCGATGCCAAAAGTCCCGCAGTTACCAGTAATACTTTGATTGATCGCATATTAAGTCTCCTGAAGTAAAAGTTTTTCAACGTCCCAAAAGAACAATTCGAATCATTGCGAAGTAACTTTTCACCGATTTCAAGAGTCCAGGATCTTTGTGGATCGGATAGACGCCAGGAAGGGAGAGGCCTCTCGCAAGTCGACTGAGTTTCTTTTTGACTGGCGGTTCAAGTTTCCCATCTGCTGCCAGTTCCATGAACAAAGCTTTGACATTGCCAAGATCAAAAAAATCCTTTTGCCAGGCCCATTGATTGTTTCCACCATAACGAAACCAGGATCCGCCCAAGCCCGAGACCTCATACTCAGATCCGTCATCCCTTTTAACGGGGGCTACTTGGCGCCAGATACCGATGACCTCACCCTGTTTTTCATCAATGATGATCTTGTCGTAGGGGTAGCGCCATTTCTCAAATCCTTCCATATGTGCACCCAGCGCCCATTCTTCAATTTCTTTTCGGCCACGGGCAATAAATTCGCGATTCGGTCCCATATTCCAGCTGTATTCCGCATCTTCGGCATACATGCTTCCCAGACTCTTGACCCAGTCACCGGCTCTTTCAGAGTCCCGGTTGGCGGAAAGCCAACGTTCAACCATTGTCTCCAGTTCTTCGCGAGGATATGCCGGCATTGAATGTTCCTAAAATTGAATGGATGCGAAAGCGATCGTCATATTACACCAGCGTTGATTGTTCTCACTCAAGACTGAGGTTGTGGAGGGGGGCGGTTTGATCGGTTATTATCGAGGATTGTGTGCTTTTTAATGATCTACAGGCTCGACAGGTTCTTTGAATGACCCAGGAAAATATCCATAAACCCCAGCAAGATGCTCAGGAACCACCCCGACTCAAAGGTGCAAAGCCATTTGTTGGTCACATCGGTGAATTCGGAAAGAACCCTCATGAATTCATGATGAATCTCAGAGCCAAATTGGGAGACATCGCTGAATTCAAGATGTTCCATCAGAGCATGGTCTTACTTACAGGGGTAGAGGCCAGTGAGGCATTCTACAGGGCACCGGATGAGCAACTGGATCAGGGTGCGGCCTATAAGATCATGACACCCATTTTTGGCGCTGGGGTGGTTTTTGATGCGCCCATAAAAAAGAAGAATCAACAGCTCCAAATGCTGATGCCGGCATTGAGAGACAAGCCCATGAGGACCTACTCCGACATCATTGTGGAGGAGGTGGAGCAATTGATCGCTGGTTGGGGAGATCAAGGTGAGATCGACCTTCTCGAATTTACCAAGGAGTTGACCATCTACACCTCCAGCCATTGCCTCTTGGGACCTGAGTTCAGGCATGAGTTGAATAAAGAATTTGCTGAGATCTATCATGACCTTGAGCAGGGGATACAGCCAATTGCCTACGTCTTCCCCAATCTCCCCTTGCCGGTATTCAGGCGTCGAGACAAGGCGCGCCAGCGTTTACAGGGGTTGGTCACCGAGATCATGGAAAGGCGAGCAAAAACTCGCTCGGAGAGCCCTAACGTTTTTCAGACGCTCATCGATGCAAGTTATGAAGACGGAACCAAGCTAACGGCGCATGAAATTACCGGTATGCTCGTGGCTACAATCTTTGCGGGTCATCACACCAGTTCAGGAACTACTGCATGGGTTTTGATTGAGTTGCTCAGGCATCCTGAGCATATGCGTGCAGTCTTGTCCGAGCTGGATCAGTTGTTTGCTCACGATCAGGCGGTGACATTTGAATCTTTGAGACAGATTCCGAAGCTTGAAAACGTGCTTAAGGAAGTTCTGAGGCTCCATCCACCTTTGATTATCCTGATGCGTAAGGTTCTCAGAGACTTTGATATTGGTGGCTACCGAATTAAGGCTGGAAAATTTGTTTGTGCAGCGCCTGCAGTTACGCATCGAATCGCAGAGATCTTTCCTAACCCAGAGCAGTTTGATCCAGATCGATATACGGCTGAGCGAGCGGAAGACAGGAATCTTTATGGTTGGCAGGCATTTGGGGGAGGGCGTCACAAATGTTCCGGCAATGCCTTTGCCCTGTTTCAGATCAAGGCGATCTTCTGCGTTCTATTGCGTCGCTATGATTTTGAGTTGGTGGATGCACCGAGTTCCTATCGCGATGATTACACCAAGATGGTGGTGGAGCCGGCGTCACCATGTCGGATTCGCTACCGAAAGAGAGCTCAGGCTGAATCCGGGCTTGCTATGAATGAGGCTCAGAGAGCTCCAGAAGCGCAAGAGCTTAAAACCCTGGGGCGGTTCCGTATAGAGGTCGACTTCGATCTTTGTAAGGGACATGCGACCTGTATGGGCGAGGCACCTGAACTTTTCAAGGTGGACGAGGAAGGGCGGTTGACTGTCCTTCAGGAAACGCCCGAAGAGCTTCTGCGGGAAAAGGCCCTTCAGGCGGCTAAATATTGCCCAACCCAGGCGATCAAGGTTTCAGACAGCTAGAGACAAGTTCGGGTCATGCAAAAAAGCCCGGTTAGACCGGGCTTTTTTGAGATGGATAAGCTCAGGATTTGGCTAGGGCGCCTTGTTCCTTGACCCAATGCATTACGGCAGTCTGTGGGATGGAGATGCTTTTTAGGGATAGCTTCAACATTGAGAAGAGCCAATTCCAGAAATCGCCATCCTTGATCTTCTGGGGCAACATTCTGAAAGCCTGAAGCACCACAAAAACAAACTGGGCCCCCATCGATAGGATGCTGCTGTCCTGGGTCGAAAGCAGGGCCAATGAATGCGCTCGACCTTTGGGATGGTTACGCCAATAGGAGAAGATGCATTCGTTGAGTAATCG
>CAYFLM010000142.1:0-3224 GCA_964343925.1 uncultured Methylococcus sp. | reverse complement strand
GTCGCAATATTTCCACCGATAACCTGTATTTGGGGGAAGGCTCTTTTGACCCATCGAACACGATCCAATACACCTTGTGAGTGGCCATGCGCCGTATCAACAATAATGACGTCAACGCCAGCCGCAGCCAATGCAGTCACTCTTTCTTCAGTCCCGGCTCCAGTTCCTACGGCGGCGCCCACTCTCAGGCGTTCCTGCTCATCCTTGCAGGCTTGTGGGTAATCCTTTGATTTTTGAATGTCTTTTACCGTAATCATGCCTTTTAGTTGGAATGCATCATTCACAACTAACACTTTTTCAATTCGGTGTTCGTGGAGTAGCCGAATGGCCTCCTCCTTGCTGGCGCCCTCTTTTACGGTGACCAGTTTTTCCTTGGGCGTCATGGCCTTGGAAACGGGTTCTTCCATTCTGGTCTCGAACCTAAGGTCACGGCTTGTAACAATCCCGACCAGTTCATCCCGATCTACTACAGGAACGCCTGAAATACCCTTGGCTCTGGTGAGTTCAAGAACGTCACGAATGGTCGCGTTAGGGGATACGGTAAAGGGCTCCTTGATGACACCACTTTCGTATTTTTTGACTGTCATCACCTCATAAGCCTGACGCTCAGCGCTCATGTTTTTATGGATGATCCCAATGCCTCCTTCTTGGGCAATTGTGATCGCGAGCCTCGATTCCGTGACTGTATCCATTGCGGCAGATATCAGAGGAATATTAAGCTCAATGTTCCGAGTTAGCTTCGTTTTGAGGGAGGCGTCTCTTGGCAGTATGGTGGAGTGGGCGGGGATGAGGAGAACATCGTCAAAAGTAAGCGCTTCTTGAATGACTCGCATCGAAATCTCCTGTCGAGCGGTAAATCTTGGAAATATATTGGATTAAGGCTATCCGCACAAGGTTATGGTAGCAAGCGAGTGGCCAAGGTCGCTTTACGGATCATTATATTTAGGCCCTCGGTTTTTTGCGGAAGTACCCCGGGCGTTTCTCTCATAATGGGTATGTTTGGTCAGAAAGCTTTTATGAGTACTGCGGCCCTTCTTCGATGTGGTGGATTCTGTAGCTGCCGGTTGCCAAGCAGGGATCAAGTGGTTTTTTCCGTTGCCGATTAAGTCGGCTCTTCCCATTTTTTTTAGCGCCTCTCTTAATAAGGGCCAATTTTTTGCGTCGTGATATCGAAGAAAGGCCTTGTGTAGCTTTCTTTGCTTGAAGCCCTTGGGGACCGATACCGATTCGCTTTCCCTGTCAATTCGATGCAGTGGGTTCTTACCCGAATGGTACATCGTTGTGGCGAGAGCCATTGGAGAAGGCAAAAATGCCTGGACTTGATCAGCTCTGAATCCATTTCTCTTTAACCAAAGAGCAAGATGGAGCATGTCAAGATCGCTGGTTCCTGGGTGGGCTGCAATGAAGTATGGGATTAAATATTGTTCTTTCCCAGCTTCCTTTGAGTATTGATCGAACAGGGCCTTGAATCGATCATAGGTTCCGATGCCGGGCTTCATCATTTTGGACAGTGGCCCGGTTTCCGTGTGCTCCGGGGCAATTTTCAAATACCCGCCAACGTGGTGAGTAACCAGTTCCTTAATGTATTCGGGGGACCGTACGGCAAGATCGTATCTGAGGCCCGACCCTATGGTTATCTTTTTGATGCCACGAATGCTTCGAGCTCTTCTGTAAAGGTGTATGAGAGGGGTGTGATCAGTTTTTAGGTTCTTGCAAATGCTGGGATAGACACAAGAAAGCCGTCTACAGCTGGCTTCCGTTTTAGAGTCTTTGCACGCAAGGCGATACATGTTGGCCGTGGGGCCACCCAAATCAGATATGTGACCGGTGAATGCGGGCGAAGTATCTCGGATCGTTTCAATCTCGCGAATGATGGAATCCTCCGATCGGTTCTGAATGATTCGCCCTTCATGCTCAGTAATTGAGCAAAAGCTACACCCACCAAAACAACCACGCATTATGGTGACGGAATGTTGAATCATTTCAAAAGCTGGAATCTTCTGGGTTCCATAACTTTGATGCGGTTTTCTTGAGTAGGGGAGTTCATAGACCCGATCCATCTCATCGCTAGTCAAGGGGATTGGAGGTGGGTTGGCCCATACATCGCGGTCACCGTGTCTCTGCACCAAAGAGCGGGCATTTCCTGGATTTGTCTCAAGATGCAGGATTCTCGAGGCATGAGCGTAGAGAATGGGATCTTCTTTTACTTGCTCAAACGAGGGTAATCGGATGGCTGTGGCCGGCGAGTTATCCTTTTGTGCTGTGTGCTGATTGGGGGGAGCTACTTTGGAGCAACTAGGGTTGTAAATATAGGGGTTCGTCTTATCTGGGATCAGGCTATCGTTGGGTTTTTCAATCGATGACGAGTCAATAATAGGGCCGGGCCGGGGTGGCGTCTTTACAAGGAAAGCTGTTCCTCTGAGGTCAGTAATGTCGCGAACATTGGTACCCTTCGATAGAAGATGGGCGATGTCTACAATTGCCCTTTCCGCATTACCAAAAACCAATAAATCGGCCTTGGAATCAACAAGGACGCTCCTCCGGACAGTATCAGACCAATAGTCATAATGAGCGAGACGTCTCAGGCTAGCTTCAATACCACCAATGATAATGGGAACTGCCTTATAGGCCTCTCTGCATCTTTGAGCATATACGGTCACGCATCGGTCGGGTCTTCGATTGGGTTCGCCGTCCGGCGTATAGGCATCGTTGGATCTAATTTTTTTGTCAGAGGTGTAACGGTTGACCATTGAGTCCATGTTTCCGGCCGTCACACCGAAAAACAGATTGGGTCTTCCCAGCGCTTCGAAGTCGGTTTTGGACATCCAGTTGGGTTGGGCCAAGATCCCGACCCTGAACCCTTGGGCCTCAAGAAGGCGGCCTATAATTGCCATGCCAAAACTAGGGTGATCAACGTAGGCGTCCCCGGTGACTATGATGATGTCACAGCTATCCCACCCCAGCGCATCCATCTCCTTTCGGGAGGTTGGCAGCTGATTAGCTGTTCCGAAGCGACTGGCCCAGAACTTTTTATGTGAAAAGATATTCGGCGCCTGATTCATTACATATCTGTAGGTTTTCTCCAGCCGCTTTTGACTAAGCGGCTGGAGACCCAGTGAGGGGGTTTTGAGTTTACGCGAGGTCAGGGCAAAGTTGATTCTTCATTAGCTTGCCGAAGCTTGCGAAAACCTGCAGGAGTACACCAGCAATTGCCAGTGCCAACC
>CAYFLM010000141.1:0-3228 GCA_964343925.1 uncultured Methylococcus sp. | reverse complement strand
CTTGAAAGTTTGAATCAGGGGATTCAAAACCTCTTCGAGACGGTGGATCAAAAAATATCCAATTACCGACCGGACTCGGAAATAAGCCGATTCAATCAGCAAAAGACCAAGCAATGGGTTCCCGTTGTTAATGAGGTGCTCGAGTTGACGGCTGTGGCGCATAGAGCCTACGAGCTTACGGGAGGGTGTTTTGATCTCACGATTAGGCCGCTCTTCGACTTGTGGGGTTTCTCGCGCAAGCACAATCGAATCCCCTCGGATGCAGAGATCAAAAAAGCCAAACAGCATATCGGTATGGATCTTGTTGAAATTGATCGGCCCAACCAAAAAATGCGGAAAAAAGATCCCATGGTCGCCATTGATCTTTCAGCGGTGGGCCAAGGCTATACCGTAGGGCTTATTGCCCAGTACCTTGAGTCACGGGGTGTTTCAAATTACTTGGTTGAAATTGGCGGTGAGATGAAAGTGCGCGGGAGAAAGCCCGACGGGGGTCTTTGGCGAGTGGCCGTCGAAAGGCCTAATCCCAAGATGCGGCAGGTCGATCAGGTGATTGAGTTATTACAGGATCAGGGGATGGCCATCATGACGGCAGGAACCTACCGGCACTTCTTTGAAGCAGGGGGTAAAACCTATTCCCACATTCTCGATCCTCGAACGGGACGGCCCGTTACACATTCGCTTCGTTCGGTTACGGTTCTGCATGAGGATCCCACCTGGGCGGATGTCTGGGATACGGCTTTACTCTGCGTGGGGGAGAGCGATGCGCAGCGGATTATCGAAAAGGAAGGCCTCATGGCACTCTTGATTTGGGGAGGTGACGATCAGGATGAATTTCAAGAGTACTTTTCTTCCACCCTCAGTCACGCCACAGGAATCCGCGTTCGTGCGCCAGAAGCCCATCACTAATTGTCATCATCCAGAATGGATTCTTCCGATTTGAAAACGCGCAAACAATCTCTAGACCTCAAATCCTTGTCCTGTCTCAGCGTTTTTGCAGTGGGGCTCTTGTTTTTTCCGGCTTTGGGGAACTGTGAAGAGAAACTCTCAAAAGCGCTGGATCTGACCCACCATTGGGTAGGTTACTTTTCGATTCTGGTGATTGCGGTCGCCTATGTTGCGGCCATGTTTGAAGATATGACCTATCTTCGAAAATCCAAACCCATGCTGTTCGGGGCCTCACTGATTTGGTTGGCGATCTTGATGATCTACAAGATGGAGGGGGATACCTCTCTGGCCGTGCATGCCTTTCGTGAAAATCTTCTGGCTTACATGGAGTTGCTGCTCTTTATTATGGTCTCAATGAGTTACCTCAATGCGATGGAAGATATGGCCGTCTTCGATGTATTGAGGGTACGCCTTGTGGCCTTCAAGTTGGGCTATCGCCCGCTTTTCTGGATCACAGGTATTCTGGTTTTTCTCATTTCCAGCGTCATCAACGGGCTCACCGCGGGTCTATTGATGGGGGCTGTGGTCGTTGCGGTAGGTAAAAATAGCCCACGATTCGTATCACTTGCCTGTATCAATATCGTTGTGGCCTGCAATGCGGGCGGTACTTTCAGTCCTCTGGGGGGGATTTCAACGCTTTTCGTCTGGCAAAAGGGGATGTTGCAGTTTGAACAGTTTCTCACCCTGTTCATCCCTTGCCTGGTCAATTTCCTGATACCTGCGCTCATCATGCATTTTGCGGTTCCCAAGGAGCGGCCAGATGTAGAAGTGCATGCTGTCCATATGGCTCGGGGTGCGCGTCGCGTAGTGGCCCTTTTTGCGGTCACCATCCTGCTTGCCGTAATCCTGAATATGTCGATGGGTTTGCCTCCCGCTGCGGGCATGATGGCGGGGCTTTCACTGCTGCAGTTTTTTAGTTATTACCTCATGAAAACTGAGCCTGAGGCTTCAGCGGCCGAGCGGCTGTCCAAGGTAAGGCAGGTTAAGATTGAAGTCTCAAATAGGGATACACGAGAAAAAAGTTTCGCCATATTTGAAAAGATAGGGCGTCTCGAGTGGGATACCCTGCTTTTTTTCTATGGGGCCATGGTGGGTATCGGTGGGTTGGGCTTTATCGGCTATTTGGATGCTGTTTCCAATTGGCTCTATGGCCAACACAGCCCGACCGTTGCCAATATCCTGATTGGACTGTCTTCTGCCTTCATCGACAACGGAACGCTGATGTTTGCCGTTTTGACCATGAAGCCCCCCATTCCCGAAGGCCAATGGCTTTTAGTGACGCTGACGCTGGGCGTAGGCGGCAGCCTTCTTGCGATTGGCTCTGCACCCGGCATCGGGCTGTTGGGGCTTAGTAAGGGGAAGTACACCTTTGCATCCCATCTCAAATGGTTTCCTGTCATTTTGTTGGGGTATTTTGCCTCCATCGGCGTACATTTTTTCCTGAATGCCAAGTACTTCTAGCACGCTTTTGAAAAGGCCAACCCACCCTTCGATTTCGATGGGGCTCGATTTTCGCTTAGGCATGATTATGGGTTTGTGTGGGATGCTCATGTCCTCCGCCCATGCGGTATGGGCTTCAGAGCCGTCACATTACGCAGCGGTGATTGATGCGGGGAGCAGCGGATCGAGACTCTACCTTTATCGCGTCATCGATGCCCGAGCGTCCTACCCGATTGTTCGGGATGTAATGAGCTACGAGCCCAAAGACCTTCCCGGACTTTCAAGTTTTAAGGGGCAACCTGAACGTGCCGTAAGAGAGGGTGTTCAGCCATTGCTCAATGCGCTCGATGCTTTTCTTGATCGTCACCATATTGCATCCCATGCGGTTCACCTATCCCTGATCGCAACGGGGGGCATGAGAAGCATGGCCTCAGCAGAGCGTGCACTGATCCTGGATGCTGTGAAAAAAACGCTGCAGATTCGAGCCTATCACGTTGAAAGGGTGGAGGTGATATCCGGCCAGATGGAGGGATTCTATGCATGGATTGATATCAATGCCCTCGCAAAACGCTTGAATCAAACTCACCTGCCGTCTTTGGGTATCGTCGAAATAGGCGGTTCTTCGGCCCAGATTGCCTTTGAGGTCAGCCGTGAGGGCCCTGGGGTTGTGGAATTTTCCGGAGGCAACGTGCGACGTCGGGTTTACAGCGAAAGCTTTCAGGGTCTCGGGCAGAATGCCTCTAGAAAGCGCATGATCCAGTTTGGGAGCGCGAGCGATGGATCGATGAATGCCTGTTTCCCCTCAGGTTTAGATCGTGAGCCCTTGGCTACCGATCTCCCCAA
>CAYFLM010000140.1:0-3232 GCA_964343925.1 uncultured Methylococcus sp. | reverse complement strand
GAGAGTGAGACCTACAGGGGACAGGTCATGGTCAAGCTTTATGCCCGTGATGCTAAGGGTGCTTTGTTATGGGAAGGGGTCATGTCTGGGTCAGCCGATCGTTTTGGCCGCTCGTTCAACCTTGAAAACTACTACGAAGTCCTCAGTGATTCCCTGATTGAGGCCGTATCAAGCCTGCTCTCCAGGACTGATTTTGTTCAGTCCGTTAAGTCCGCTCAATCATCTTGATTGCTGGGGTTCTCAATAGTCCCAGGGTGGACCATGAAGGAAGCTGAGACTCAGGAAGAGATCCCTTCGCAAGACTTCGCCCACTAGCATTCCGTCCTGGTTCAAAACGGGTAACCGATCGACTCGATTTTTGGTCATGAGTGTCAGCGCCTCTGTCAGTGGGGCGCTTTCCATAAGCGTCGGGAAATCCTTTTCGATGAAATCAGCAATGGATTTTTTTTCGAACCCAACGAGGGCATGGCGATTGAGATGTTCGAGCCTGACGGTTCCATGAAACCGGCCGTTTGAACCCGTGATCCACAAAAGCAGGCTACTCGAGCGCATGCCCGAGCCTAGCGTGCTCTCTAAGGAACCCGATAAGGGATACGACTTGGGATTAAGTTTCTGAATTTCTTCGACATGTGTATGAAAGGGCAGCTTTCTTTGTCCAGCCGGTATCGCGGTGTGATACACCGAAACGGGACGAATGGCAGAGGCGACATAGCGGGCGATCAAACAGGCGACGGCTATGGGGAAAATCAATTTGGCATCGAGCGTCATCTCGAACACCATCAGCACGGCCATGAGCGGTGCGAGTGTGGTGCCTGAAAGGAGTGCCCCCATCCCAATGGTTGCATAGGCAACGTCTGCGGTCAGAGGGGCATTAAAGAGGTGGCCGAATAACCATCCGAGACAGGCGCCGAACATCAGGGTTGGGGTAAAAATACCGCCTACGGTACCGGACCCAAATGCCGCTCCAGTCGCCAGTAATTTCATGGCGAGGATAATCAGTACAAAGTCGATGGCGGGTGAATCCGTGAGAATATGTTCAACCACGTGATGGCCATTGCCCCAAACCTCAGGCACCTTGACCGATATGATGCCAACGATGAGGCCGCCGAGTGCAATGCGAAGGGGGGTCGGCAGATGCAGCTTAAAGAATAATTTCCGCGATGCCCCGAGAAAAACCAGAAGGGCAGGGGCCAGGATTCCGGCAACAAGGCCCAGCAGCGCGACATGATCGAGTTCCATATCGATGTCTTTGGCGGCATCAGGAAGGTCAAAAATAGGTCGTAGGCCGATCCAATGATGCATGACTACGGTCGCGGATAACGAGGCGATAAACAAAGGGCCAAGCACCTCGATGGCTAAAGTCCCAACGACAATTTCTGCAATGAACAAGGCACCTGAGATGGGGGTGTTGTAGGCCGCGCTCAGACCCGCAGCGGCGCCGCAGGCAATCATCAGTCTTCTTTGGGTAATCGAAGGCTTGATCCAACGCGCAAAAGTGGAGGCCAGCAATGCGGAGAGTTGCACCATGCCCCCCTCTCGGCCAATAGAGGCGCCTGAGGCGATGGACGTAATGGAAGAAAAGAGACGGGCGAGATTGCTTTTGACGGGGAGTGTGCCATCGCCGAGACGGATCACCTCGAGATAATCCTGGGCTCGACCCCCTTGATGGCTGAGCCATAAAAAGAGGCCAGCCACAAGGCCACCCAGCGTTGGTATCCCTATTCGAAACCAAGGCGAAAGGTGTTCTGCGATGGTAACGATATCATCATGTGTTCCAGAATAGAGCCAACGAATCTCGAACTCGGTTTGACGGAAAGCCGCCGATCCAAGACCACCCAGAATCCCGATCAGGATGGACCCGAACAGCATTCCACTCATACCTGATCGGTTCCAGAGTTTGATCCATTGGAGCCATAGCGGAAAGAGTCGCATCGTCATGGTCGGAGGGGGGATTTATCCGGCAAGGGCAGTACACACCAGCGTGGTATGTGAAAGTGCACTCGACTTGTTATGGAGTGGATATCGCTTGGAAACGCCGCTCTCTAGGGCTTTGCACCGTATTTTACGGCTGCCTGTTTTGAAAAGGCTTCCACCATCGCTTCGGTGACTTCCTTAAAGAAGGGGCCGAAGGCGAGACCTAGCAGCGCATTGGCAAATTCAAAGTCCATGGAAAGACGCACCTCGCAGCCATGATCCCCCTCGGGCTTGAATGTCCAGGTGCCATTCAGTCGCTTGAAGGGACCATCCACGAGGCGCATGTCGATGCGTTGACCTGGAACCATCGAGTTTTGAGTCGTGAAGCCGAGTTTGATCTTGCCCTTGGCCAGTGAGATCCGGGCAGTCAGTGAATCTTCATCCCGACGGATCAAGCGGACTTCCGTACACATTGGAATATAGCCGGGATAGGACTCGACATCGTTCACGAGTGCATACATTTCTTCCGGACTGTGTTTGACGCAAACGGCGGTAGAGAAGGTGGTCATCGGGGCTTCCGTTTCAAAATGACTACTTATATTTCTGCAATTCTTCGCTCAGGCGTTCAACTTCCTGTTCAGCGGTCTCTTGTCCTGTGACATCGTATTGGATGCCGAGGTAATAAATAAGGTTACCCTCTTGATCAAATAGAGGGGTCAGTGCGAGGTGATTATAGAAAAGGTCGCCATTCTTTTTATAGTTTTTAAGATTAATTTCGATGGGCTGGCAATTTTTAATGGCCTCGCGAATCTGGGCATGCTTGGCTTCATCACGATGCTCACCCTGCAGGAAGCGGCAGTTTTGGCCAATGACTTCTTCCCGGGTATAGCCCGTAATTTTCTCAAAAGCCTCGTTGGCATAAACGATCGGCATATCGGGTAGATCGGGGTCTGCCAAAGTCACGCCATTGACACAGTTATCGAGGATTTGGGTGAGCACCTGAGGAATGATGCCTGGATCTTTTTCGGTGATAAAAAACATGAGCGTTCCTCCGGGTTGGGGTCAGGCTTGAGCCTTTTGTTCTGCAAACTTCTTGAGGTTCTTGACGGTCTGTACCGCACCATCCTGCACGGCGATCCGGATCAACTTTTCAAAGGGTCTCATAAAGAGTTCAAGGTCAGGGAATTCGAAGCTAAATTCTACGAGGGTTTGTTCAGGATTCTCTTCACTCGACCTCAGACGGTAGCCACAGTGGTACTTGTGGTCGACCTCATGAAAGAGGAGGGTCCCTTCAGGATCAAAGGCGTGCACCTTGAAG
>CAYFLM010000139.1:1668-3300 GCA_964343925.1 uncultured Methylococcus sp. | reverse complement strand
ATGGCCATGTCTATTCGCCCCGCGCTTCCTTTGGAAGGATGGTGGTATGCACCCTTCGATTGCTGGATTTGCTTGAACCCGCCTTATAAAGTGAATTTTTGGTGTCGTATTCAATATGATCGCTTTTGACCGTATGTTCACTTTTAGCAGGATCTGGGCCCTCCCAGGTCATCGCGTGATCATTCAGAATCAAGATCCCTGAATCAGGAAAATAATCGACTCGATTGCCAAGCCCATGATTGTCTGGCCCTCCACCGTCAGGGCTTTGTTTGATCGTGGCTGGTTTTCCAAACAAAATCATCTGGTCCGCCTGGCCTTCCTGTTGGTTCACAATCATCTTGTCGCCGCGGACTTCAATACTCCCTTGAGTGCCTTTGACGTTACCCGTATAGATGGTTTCACCTTTGTTTTCGTCGTATTCCAGCGCATCAGATTCGACATACATCGGTTGTTTGGAATCACTTTCCAGTGCGGGCACATCAAGACTCCAATTCGCAAGGAGTAGCAGGAGGAGAAGGGGGTGTTTATGGGGAAAGGGCATCAGGTTCGCTCTCGACTTCGTGCTTTCTGTGGGCTTCTGAAAGGATGGTGTATTGTAGTACGTCACCAAAATTGACACGCGCGCCTACCCCCGTCATGGTGTCCGGTGGGCTGAGGACAAGGATGTGTTCATCGGTTTCTGCGTGTCTTCGGTCAGGCTGGACCCGCGCATTGGTGGTTTCAATACGCATGGTTTTTCCATTCTTATCGGCTTCGCGGGTAACGAGAACATCACCGTGCAGGTAGAGTTCATCGCCTTCACCCGGCACCGTAGCGGTTTGTGAATGAATGACCCATGGAGGACCGTCCTTGACGTATAGGGTCATCACGGGACTCGTGAAATCGGAATGATTGTCTCCATCGAAATGGACCTGTTCATCAGCCACGAGATATTCCTTGGGCTTCCCATCGGTATCCATTACGGTTCTTTGAAGTCCCCTGGCGTAGTAGTCGATGCGCCCCGGGGAGGGTTTTTTGGGGCCATCGCCGGGGGATCCAAATAGAAGGACGCCAATCCACGAGATCAGGGTCAGACTCAAAAGTCCGAGGTAACGATAGAAACCTTCCTGCTCGCGCAGAAAGTCAAAGATGACTTTTAACTGCTTGATCATAGGTTCCTTGAGCAAACATGATGAGATCACACGCATCGCGGACGGCACCATCACCGCCGATGTGAGGGGTGGTCCAGTCGACGAAGGCATGGATGCCAATATGCGCATTGGCAACGGCAATGGGCAGGCCCACCCTCGATAGGATAGGGAGATCTAGGATGTCATCGCCGATAAAGGCGACCTGTTCTGAGGTGAGGCTGAGTTTTTTTAGTAACTCCTCGAATGGTTCCCGTTTGTTTTCAAAGCCCTGATAGACATGACGTATACCCAGGCTTTCCATCCGAAGACTGACAGCAGTGGATTTACGCCCTGAAATTACAGCCGTTTCTACACCGCTTCGTTGCAGGAGTTTAAGACCGTAACCGTCACGGGCATGAAAGCTCTTGAATTCCGTACCATCACCCAGAAAGAAGAGCCGTCCGTCTGTCATGACACCGTCAATGTCAGAAATCAGGAGCTTAATAGGTTTGGCTTTCTCAAG
>CAYFLM010000139.1:0-1568 GCA_964343925.1 uncultured Methylococcus sp. | reverse complement strand
GTATGCATGATGTCGCTCACTCGCAATAATAACTGCCGCCCTAAGCTCCCGCTGGGGTGGGAGAAGGCAAAATCTTCACGGGTAAAGCCTTTGGCATCCAGTAAGGCAACGGCCAAGGCATCACCCATCACGAGGCTCGCGGTCGTACTCGATGTTGGGGCAAGACCGAGGGGGCAAGCCTCTTCAGTCACTGAGGTATCCAAGATGACCTCGGCCTGTCTTGCCAGAGCGGAATGAGGGTTACCCGTGAGTGCGATCAGGGGGATACCCTGACGCTTGAGAAAAGGGAGGATGGTGAGGAGTTCCGGTGAATCACCTGAGTTTGAGAGTGCAAGCACAAGATCCTCGCGGGTGATCATCCCGAGATCACCATGACCCGCATCACCCGGATGAACGTAGAAGGCGGGTGTTCCCGTGCTGGCGAGTGTTGCGGCAATCTTTCCGGCAACATGGCCAGATTTCCCAATGCCCGTCACAACAATCCGACCCTTGCAGGCCAGCATCAGTTCGCAGGCCATTAAGAATCGATCATCCAGCCGTTCAATCAGGGCGGATACCGCTTGCTGTTCCAGTTCAATAACGCGACGTCCTGAAGCAATCAGGTTCTGTGACCGTGCTTTTGGAGTGTCTTGGCGTGGGCTGAGTCGCGGCATGTCCTTTGAAGGTGCTAGCAGGGTTTATGCCATATTATGCCACGCATAAACCCATGCCATGTCACGCATGTGGGATGAATTTTAGTGATCCTTTCGAGATTTGCCATAGAGCAGGGCATCGGGCTGGCGCTCTAAGGTTTCTGCAAGACCCCGAACCGCTCTTGCAGCCTCGCTCAAGTCACGTAAGGTCTCGCTGAGTTGGGAGCCTGGGCTTGCGACGCCGTCGAAAGAGGCCATTGTTTTTTCAGAGGTTGCCAACAGCGCAGGCAGTTTCTCATCCAGATGTTTCATGAGGCTCTGAGTCTGTTTTGCCGTAGCACTGAGATCGTTAGTGACCCCATCGAGCTTCTGATCGAGGTGTTTGAGGAGATGGTGCAGATTGGCGAGGGTCTGGTTGAGGTTCTCGATACTCGCCTCGGTTTCGGGCTTGGCAAGGAGTTGATCCATGCGTTGAATGGCGAAGAGGGCGCCATCCGCCATTTCCTTGAGCGGGATCTCTCGAACTTCAGTGGCAAGGTGCTGAACCGTTTTTTCAAGTTCGTCCTTCCCCGATGCCACCGTTGGAATTTCAGGGAGTCCAATGCTGTTA
Source organism: uncultured Methylococcus sp. (assembly GCA_964343925.1). Taxonomy (GTDB): domain Bacteria; phylum Pseudomonadota; class Gammaproteobacteria; order Methylococcales; family Methylococcaceae; genus UBA6136. The sequence continues at coordinate 326 of CAYFLM010000139.1, read as the reverse complement.
TCACCGATCAGATTTTTTTTGGAGTCGGGCAGAAAGTTGATGTCGACATAGAGCTGACTGGTGACCAGGCTTTGAACGGAGAGTCTTGCACGAAGCCCCTGATCGATGAGTTCCTGAAGGCTAGGGTGGACGACCTTTCCGAGATGTCTTGCATCGGTCTCTGTCACCTTGTTGAGATCGATCTCCGTGATTACAGGTGTCAGAATCCGATTCTTATCCAAATCGTATTGGACTTTCACATCAATCACTCGACCAATGGGTACACCCTTCAACTTGACGGCAGCTCCGACATTGAGACCGTTGACGGATCCATCGAAGTAAGCCAC
>CAYFLM010000138.1:0-3301 GCA_964343925.1 uncultured Methylococcus sp. | reverse complement strand
TTGCGCCCATAGAAGACCAGTTTGGTTTCAGTAAGGATCTTGGCCGATTTGAAGTTACCAAGAATGAGGCGGATAAGCATCTTTTCAAGGTGCCCACTCTCAGAAACATCGCCCTTACTGCACCTTACTTCCACAACGGCAAAATCAGAACGCTCGAGGATGCTGTTAGGATCATGGGTAAGCTTCAGTTGAACAAGGATCTTACTGATGATCAGGTCAATGACGTCGCCGCATTTTTGAACAGTTTGACGGGTGAATTCCCGAAAATCGAGATGCCGAGACTTCCTGCTTATGCCAACCGGTCTTTCCCGGCTGAGTAATACCTAACCACAGCAGACAAAAAACCAGCCTTCGGGCTGGTTTTTTATTGTTGGTAAATCGGTAATCCACGAATTCTGTCCCGGATTTTCTGAGTTTCGGCCTCAAACTCCGGGCTTCCGACATCTTTATATCGAGCAACAAATTCCTCTTCGCTCATGCTTTCAGGGAGATCTTTTAGCGGAGGAATAATTCGGGATTCTTCAATATCCTGGCTGAGTAGGTTTTGTAGTTTGATCGCGTTTTCGGCAGAACTGATGGCGAGGCGGCCGAAATAGGCGCCTGCTTCATCCGCAGCGAGATCTATGAAACTAAAGCCACCCCCATCGTGAGAATCGTGGAGTTCCTTGGCAAGGCCGATCATGTCGACCAAGGTTCCCTGACCCGCCATTGACATGGCTGCAGTACCCAGAAAATGTTGAGCTGTATCAATCCGTTTGTTTAAAAGGACACCTAAACGGATCGGAGCGATGTTTGAATCGAGTGCTTCGCCGAGGTCCTTACCACTGACATAAGCAGCCAAAACGAAAATGAGCGCACGATTTTCGGCTACTGGATCTTGTCCCTGTTCGGCGGTCCTTATGCGGGCAAGCTCGAAGAGAGGGCGAAGTAAGCGACCCAGCCGTATGTAGTGGGATTGCCCACTGGTTGCGAGAATGTCCGAAAGGGTCTCGAAATAAACCCTAATTCTTTCCTTATCCTTGAGGACAGTAACGGCCTCTCTGGAGTCCAGAAGTAACTTTCGATTCCAGTTAATCGTTAATGAAATGCGACCGTCTTGGATTTGAATGTTTTTGATCAATTTTTCTCCCACCCTCTCGAACCTCGCAATGTTGGGGATTCGAAGAAAGAGGTCGACTAACCATCCACTAATGGGTGAAGGAATGCTGATCGTACCGAACTGTAATCGCTTGATGATGGGATTGCGTTCAGCATTGTCCGCAATCAGTCTCATGTTGAGATAGAGTGGCCCCCAGAGATTTCCGGTGATGATGCTGGTCTTGATGACGAGACGGTTTCCTGTGATGTCACAAAAGACCGCGCCTTTGAGTTGTTTTTTGGTTAAGGCAAAATTTCCAGCGGACACGATGTCATCTGGTGATAAGGTCAGATTTCTTTCTTGTGTGCTGGGGCTTTGAGGGATCTGGCTATTGTTCTTAAGAATATTTCTCGCCTTGGCGCCATCGGCCAGAGGCGGAACAAGAGGGAATTCTGGGAATGGACTGCGACTGAGGATTAGAAACAGCGTCAGGACGTAAAGAGTAATGACTACTAAGGCCGCTATCCCGACATGCCAAAGGACTCGGGGTCCCCATAGGCGGTAACGTTTAATAATCTCTAGGGTTTTTTGCTTGATCTGGTCCAAAGGCCCTTTTTCCAACTCAGAAGACAGATGTCCAAGGCTGAACCCATCTTTAATGCTATGGGTTTATCAAACACTGCCATTTATCAACCCGGGTGGGCTATTTGTCAAATATTCCCGGCGAGTGGGGATGGTTTAACATGACTGCCATAAAGGGGGTTGGTTACGCTCGCTCTCTACTCTCTGGCAGTATTGTCAGAACAAATGACTCATTTTATGGGGTGGCCATGAATAAAACGCTGACAAATCAGGTGATTGCTCTTTCTGGCTTGGCGCAGACGGTTTACCTGATTCAGCAGGTGGCCCGTAAGGGGGCTGCGGATCAGGACGCGGTCCGGGTATTGATATCAAGTGTGCTCAAGATTGATGCGGATGATGTTCTGGACGTCTATGGTGGGATTTCGGGTTTGCGTGAAGGCTTAAAGCAACTGGTTCGCCAACTGTCTAGTCCGCGCCAAGTGGATCCGGAGATGGCTCGATATGCATCCTCTCTGATTTATCTCCAACAACAGCTGATGCAGGATAAGGCAATGATTGAGGCTGTTGGCGTTGCGGTTACGCGTGCTCAACAGGTTGCTGAAGCTTCTGGTGACATGTTGGATGAGGCGGTTTTGACCGAGTTGGCCGATGGATACCAGAGAACCATTAGTACGATGCGGCCAAGGATTCTGGTTTCGGGTGACCAGCGCTATCTCTCAGACCCTTTAAATGCAAAGCGTATAAGAGCTCTTTTGCTGGCTGGGGTTCGATCCTGCGTGCTTTGGCAGCAATGCGGTGGGGTTCGCTGGAAATTGTTTTGGGTCAGAGGACGCATCCTTAAGGAGGCGCGTCGACTTCTCGAGCAGCTTGACGCCGGCCACTGATCCAATCGGATCAAGCCATTGTTTAACCTGTACGAGTGATCTTGGTGTTCGAGATTAAATCGTGAAAGGTTCTCTTGTCTCGGTCAAGAAGAGCCCATAAAAAACCCGTGCCCATAGCTAACATTGATAGCGTTGCGGCGAAATATCGAATGGTTGCTGCCCTCCAACTGACCGTCTTCAAATTCTCACCGCTTAATCTTATTTTCCAGGCTCTCATGCCGAGAGTCTGTCCCCCGTGCGTCCAAAACCAGCCAAAAAAAAGGTAGCTGACCGCGAAAAGATAGCCGTCAAACGCGAGGGTATTGGGGCTTACGGCCTGACCTCGCTGCAAAAAGATCCACCCGAGGGTTGCCAAAAAAAAGACACCGACCAATAACACGGTGTCATAGGCCATTGCTGCAAGCCTTCTCATCAAGCTGGCGGGTTCTTGAGCGCTCATACGGTCTGCTTGTTACGACGACTAACTGTCTAGTTACGGTTATAGGTCGAAAGTAGGGCGCCGAAGTACATCGACAGATAAACGAGGCCGATCAGTAATATCGCGGAGAGTAGGACAGGTGGTCGAATGAGCGGTAGAAAGATCAGCAGTGAAAAAAGCGATACAAATGCACTGAAATGAAAGGGTCTAGCCATCATTTCCGAGAGTTTTAGTTTGAACATGGTGGGTTCCTCCGTGCGGGAACTGCGCTTAACGAGGCAGCTTTCTGGATTACATCCAAGTCATCAACCTGAGCGAGGATGGGGCCGGATCTTAGCA
>CAYFLM010000137.1:0-3368 GCA_964343925.1 uncultured Methylococcus sp. | reverse complement strand
GATGTCTTTGACGTGATGGCGAGGATGAGAATTGAGGTCGGTCCGGAATGCTTTGGTGACTACGTCATCTCCATGACGCATCAAGCCAGCCATATCCTGGAGGTGCTCCTTCTGGCATCTCAATATGGTCTGCTTGGAAAAATTGGCGGTCAATGGTTTAGCCATATCGTAGTCAGCCCTCTCTTTGAAACCATTGACGACCTCATGCGCATTGAGGATGTCCTGAGCCAACTCCTGAAAGAGCCGCTCTACCTGGAACTTCTTAAAGTGACCGGGAACTGTCAGGAAGTGATGCTGGGGTACTCTGATTCCTGTAAGGATGGCGGCATTCTGGCATCGGCCTGGGGGCTCTACCGGGCACAGGAGCTGATTGCAAAACTAGCAGATCGACATGGCATCACCTGTCGGATTTTCCATGGTCGCGGCGGCACGGTGGGCCGTGGAGGCGGACCGACTCACCAAGCTATTCTGGCGCAGCCCCCAGACACGGTTCGAGGGAAAATCAAATTCACGGAACAGGGTGAAGTGTTGTTCTATCGCTATAACAACATGGAAACGGCGGTCTATGAACTCACGATGGGTGTCACCGGCCTCATGAAGGCCAGTTTAAGTCTGATTCATGAAGTACCACGTCCCAACAGTGAATACCTGGAAATCATGGCCGATCTCGCCTCGATCGGAGAACGAAATTTCAGACGATTGACGGAGGAAACAACGGGATTCATCGACTATTTCTACGAGGCTACTCCACTCTCTGAAATCAGTCAGCTCAATATCGGATCTCGTCCTTCACATAGAAAAAAACAGGATCGATCCAAGGCTTCTGTTCGAGCGATTGCCTGGGTGTTTTCATGGTCTCAGTCTAGGCAGACCTTTCCTGCCTGGTATGGCCTTGGATCCAGCCTCGAAGAGTGGACATCGGTCCGTCCAGATCGCTTATCGACCTTACAGGAGATGTATCAGAACTGGCCCTTCTTCAGAAATCTCCTTTCCAATGCCCAAATGGCCCTAAGAAAGTCAGACATGTCGATTGCCAAGGACTATGCCGCACTCGCCAGTGATCCCGATAGCGCACAAACGGTATGGAGTTTGATCGCGAAGGAGCATCAAACCAGCGTGGAGTGGATCATCAAGGTTGCTCAAATCTCAAAGCTCCTGGCAGAAAGTCCCTCACTCGATCGCTCGCTGGAATGGCGGGATAGCTATCTCGGGCCTTTACACTACATTCAGATTGGTCTCATGGAGAAACTGAGAAGTCCAAAATATGCGAGCAGTCAGCCAAGTCAATGGATGAAACCCATGTTAAGAACCATCAATGCCATCGCAGCAGGCATGCGCAATACAGGTTGAGGCTGTTCCCCCTTCGTGATCGGGCATTTCTACCCGATTACGAAGGGGACTATCTTGCATACAAACCTAGAGCAAGAGAGTAGGCTAGTGTCATCTGTTTATCGACTAGCGATCTATGCTGCTCAAATTGATAAAGCCAGGGTCCACCATACACCTAAGCCTCATATTGAGCGTCGCTTTATCTCTCCTCTCAGGGTGCGCCAGCCTCACTCGAAGTTATCCAAAAGGGAAAATCGAGGAAGATGCGCATCATCCCGGCCACAATGAACTTGCGGGGCTGGGAGCATTTCCAACATCGGTCTACCAGGCACGAATAAAAGGGCCTTCGACCTATCTATCACTCATGGTGTATCAGCCGACTCAATACCCGCTGGATGCCCCGGGTGTAGTGCTGTTGCCTGGCGTCATGGCCAGTGTTGATCAATATGAAAGTTATGCGCGAGCGCTGGCCTCCCGGGGTTTTGTTGTGGCGCTACGCGAATGGTATTCCTACGCCCATGAAGATGAAGAACTGGCCCACGATGCCCTTTTCATCAAGGAATGGCTGAAGAATGAGAAAAAGATTGATCCCAAACGCATTGCACTCCTCGGCCATTCCATGGGAGCCAAAGATGCCATGTTGGCGGGTCTCATGGATCCGAGTTTTGCAGCCATCGTATCGATTGATCCCGACAATCAGGGAGACCTTTCCGTGGCATCATCGGATTTGGTCAAACTCAAACCCCCTCTTTTTCTGATTGGGTCAGAAGTTTCATGGCAAGGTCCTGATATGTGTGCGCCCAAGGATGCCAACTATGAAATCTTCTACCGATATGCGCCACAGGGGACGCTGGAACTGACACTCAAGGAAGCCGATCATGTCCAGATGCTGGATGATCCGGATCGATTCGGTTACAGCTTTTGTCGCGTGGGGTCAGCTGATACCGATGCGACTCGTATCTTGGCAAGGAGCGCAGTGGTGGCCTTCCTGACCGAACGACTTCAAGCTCAGCCCAAAAGCTTGGATCATTTAGCGCCTAAAGGGACCCTGAGAAAAAAGGAGAAAAGTGGAAACGACTAATTTTTTGAAAAATTAAACGTTTTGAGCAAGGCCCAGAAAGCCCAGAGTCCAATGCGAGGACTATCAAAATAGAGAAACAAAGGCTTTCGTTCAATGACGCCGAATTGCTCCCAGAAGAACTGCTTGCCATATTGGGGTACAAGAAAATTGGCCGTGTTATAAAAAAAATGTGCAAGCCGCCGACTCAGAGGGCCAAGTCCTCGAATCTCCCCGAGGGTGCGGCTCGGACCCACAGCAAGACTGAGTCGCGTCACACCCTCAGAACCCAAGACGTCCATTGCTGTAAGTATCATTAATTCATTGGTGAAATTGGGCGCTTCCGGGGCTGAAAATACCAGATCTATCGCATACTCACAGCCAAAGTCACCAATTTTTAATAGATACAGAAGTCCAATCAATTCACCCTTATGTTCAGCGATGAACCATCGGCAGCCCATTTGATGCTCAAATAACTGAGGCGCCTCAAGAAAGAGTTGAAAACCTTTTCTTGCAGATTGCCAACGCTGGATGACTCGAATGGCGGAGGACTCGAAGCCATCACGCTCAAAGGCCAAATCAGGGCAATATTCACGAACGGTAACGCCCGAATTACGAGCGACATTCGATTTACCCTTGAGTCGATTCCCCTTAATCTTGAGATACAGCTTTTCCTGAGGGTTGGTGATGAGCAACTCCGCGAACTGCATGAGTGCCCCACTATGAGTATCCACGTAATCGCCCATCCGCTCACTGGTGACAGCATAGATGGTCCTCCAGCCTTTTTGTCGGGTAAATTTACGAAAAGCCTCCACAAAATGGGGCTTGTTCGCATCAGTTGCGATGGGATCCCCGAGGACAACTGCCGTTTTGCCATGGAGCGCATACCCTAGAAAACCTTCAATGTGAGGTAATCGGAAACGTTGATAGGGAGGATTAAGCAACGCATGGCTGACCGGACCCCCATATTGCCGAAGCAATA
>CAYFLM010000136.1:0-3379 GCA_964343925.1 uncultured Methylococcus sp. | reverse complement strand
GGTCTCAGTGCTACTACGACGGAAACACCGGAGTCTTTGAGATTGTTAGCATGGGCATGACCCTGTGATCCGTAGCCGACAATCGCAACCTTCTTGCTGCGAATGATCGAAAGGTCGGCGTCTTTATCGTAATAGACCTGCATGTTATTCCTCAGTTGAAAAAATAGAATCGATTAATTAGGGGTCAGAGATGGAGTCCGCGTTCGCCGCGCATGATGCCCGTCGTGCCGGAACGCACGACTTCAATAATCTGTTCTTTGTCGATGGCATTCAGGAAGGCATCAAGCTTGGATTTATCTCCGGTGAGTTCGATGACATAGCTGCTGGGAGAAACGTCCAGAATGTTCCCTCTGAAGATTTCAGTCAGTCGCTGCATTTCATCGCGAAAACTATCGGTTGCGTGGACCTTGACCATCATGAGCTCGCGTTCAATGTGCGAGGCCTCTGAGATGTCGATGACGCGGACTACGTCCACCAGCTTATTGAGCTGTTTCATGATTTGCTCAACGATCTCAGCGCTACCGGTCGTGACCAAGGTCATCCGGGAGACGGAGGCATCTTCGGTTGGGGCCACTGTCAGCGTTTCAATGTTGTAACCGCGCGCCGAGAAGAGACCTGCGACTCGGGACAAGGCGCCCGCTTCATTTTCAAGCAGTAAAGAAATGATATGACGCATCACGAAAGCTCCGTATCCGTAGTCACACCCGGGGCCAAACGCATCTCATGATGGGCTTTACCCGCCTCAATCATCGGGTAGACGTTTTCGGAGGGGTCTGTCAGGAAGTCCATGAAATACGTCCGCTGCTTGTCCTTGAAGGCTTCTTCCAGTGCCGGACGGACATCGGCAGGATCTTTGATCCGAACACCGACATGGCCATAGGCCTCTGCCAGCTTGACGAAATCGGGAATGGTTTCCAAGTAGGACTGTGAATAGCGGCTCTCGTAGAGGAATTCCTGCCATTGACGCACCATGCCCATGTAGCCGTTGTTGAGGTTGATCACCTTGACATGGGTCCGGTATTGGAGCGCAGTGGCCAGTTCCTGAATGCACATCTGGATACTGGCTTCTCCCGTGATACAGGCCACATCGGCCTCAGGGTGTGCGAGTTTCACACCGATCGCAGCCGGCAAGCCAAATCCCATCGTGCCGAGGCCACCTGAATTAATCCATCGACGGGGCGCGTTAAAACGGTAAAACTGAGCCGCCCACATTTGGTGTTGGCCCACATCGGAGGTCACAAACGCATCGCCCTTCGTGACTTCCCAAAGCTGCTCCACAACGTATTGTGGTTTTATGAGGCCACTATTACGGTCAAATGAGAGACAGTTAACCGAGCGCCAGCCTTCGATCTGTTTCCACCACGCGGAAACTTCCGGTAAGGACGCTTCTGCTTCCAGAATCTCAATGAGCTCTGATAGAACGGGTTTCACCTCACCGACGATGGGAATATCCACCCTTACGGTCTTTGAAATCGATGCCGGATCGACATCGATGTGGATGATCTTGGCATCAGGACAGAATTGAGCCAGTTTACCGGTGACGCGATCATCAAATCGTGCGCCAACAGCGATCAGAACATCACATTCATGCATGCCCATATTGGCTTCGTAGGTGCCGTGCATGCCCAACATCCCAATAAACTGGGAGTCGGTTGCAGGATAGGCACCCAAACCCATCAGGGTATTGGTGATGGGGAATTTGAGAAGACGCGTGAATCGCACGAGTTCTTCAGCAGCGTTACCCAGAACAACGCCACCCCCGCTATAGATCATCGGCTTTTTTGCCGTCAGAATCAGGTCGGCCGCCTTCTTGATCTGTAAACGGTGACCTTTGATCGACGGATTGTAAGACCGCATGCTGACCTGATCAGGATAGGCATAGGGAATCTTGATTTTGGGGTCGGTGATATCTTTAGGTATATCGACAACGACAGGGCCAGGTCGTCCGGTCGTAGCGATATAGAAGGCTTTTTTGATCGTTTCAGCCAGTTGCGTGACGTCCTTCACCAAGAAGTTATGCTTGACACAGGGTCGGGTGATCCCGATGGTGTCGCACTCCTGGAAGGCATCGCTGCCAATCACGGGGAGTGGAACCTGACCGGTCAGGACGACAAGTGGAATGGAATCCATGTAAGCCGTTGCAATACCCGTGACCGCGTTAGTGGCCCCAGGGCCCGAAGTCACCAGGACAACACCGGGTTTGCCTGTAGAACGAGCGTAACCATCTGCTGCGTGGGTTGCCCCCTGCTCATGACGGACCAGAATATGTTTGACGTCGTCTTGCTTGAAAATGGCGTCATAAATGTGAAGCACAGACCCGCCTGGGTAGCCGAAAATAAATTCAACTCCCTCATCCTTCAGGCATTGGACAACGATTTCAGCGCCGCTTAACTGCACAGATCTTCACTCCAGAATGATCTTGGGAACCGTGATGAGATCTCACGAAACCCGCTAGGAAAAATAGCCGCCAAAAATACTAGGAATTACACCGAACGTCAAGAAAGCCGCGGTTTCAAGATGGCGTCATGTATCAGTTTAAATACAGCCAGGGGGCTTTGGAAGCCCGGCTATGAGACAGGCATTCCGGACGGGTGTGCCATCAAAAAGCTGATTGAGGTAGAGGGAATTGCCCTTCTCTGCCCCGAGTTCTCGTTCGATGGTTTTGATAAAGACCCGATTGTTGGGGAGATGTTGATAAGTCTGATGATAGGACCTGATGAACCGTAGGATTTCCCAATGGGCGGGTGTCAGTTGAATCCCGACACTTTCTGCGAGAAATTCAGCGAGTGCGGGCGACCAGTCTTGATGATGAAGAAGAAATCCATCACGAGTGGTCTTGAGGTCTTCCCAGCGATTGTCTAGCGCCATGTCAGGATCGGCTTGTATTGCGTCGAAAGCGTCACCATATCATCAAGGGTGACGGCTTGCCGATGAGTGCCAGGATGATCTTCATGATCGAGGGTTAGCCAAGCCCAGCTCCGGGTATTAAGGGCTTTCATGCCGTCAATGAAATCCTTATTAAGGATGAGTAAGAAGTCCTTTGAATCGGCAAAATCGAGCGCCTTTGATAGCCCTTTTTCTGAATGGATGAGGTGCAGTGTCGGCATCAGATTTGGAGAACGGTAGGAAATTGTTGGATCAAAGCCCCGATCTCTGAGCGTTCAATGACTTCGGCCTTTGAAAGGCAGGCCTTGGCTTTGATTTGACGCGCACTCAGTTCGCCCTCGGTAAACCAGATATGCTCAAAGTCAATGAGTTCCAAGGCCCCAAGATCTAGACCTGAGGGCTCCTTTAACAGGTGATGGATCCCTTCACCGGTGAACAGAAGGCTTGAGGGGAGATCAAACGCATCGTGCGTCAAAATGAGATCCAGCGCTTC
>CAYFLM010000135.1:0-3418 GCA_964343925.1 uncultured Methylococcus sp. | reverse complement strand
CGACAAGCCTCCAAAATATTGAGAAACCCAAACAAATTGGAATCGACATAAGCCTTTGGATTTTCAAGGGAATAGCGAACGCCCGCCTGCGCGGCCAGATTCACGACACGGTCTGGCTTGAACCGCTCAAACACTTCATCAATCCATCGCTGGTCCGAGAGATCGCCTCTAAGCTCCTGGTATGTGGGGATTGTCCGAAGCCTCTCTGAACGTGCCTCTTTAAGTTTGACGTCGTAATAGTGGTTGAAGTTGTCCAACCCAAACACTTCATCGCCTCGAAGCAGCAAAGACCTGGACAAGGCCGCTCCAATAAATCCAGCACTACCGGTAACGAGAACTTTCATTGACTGTTTACCCAAAAGTTAAGCCATCCCCTGTGAATGAATGGAACATCATAACCTCTGAAGCCGAATGAAATACGTCTTCATGTTCCAAAGTTGTATTAGGATTGAGGCTTGGTATTAAAAGCCTCGCTTGCGTTAACATAGTCTCCATAAACCAGACCCCTGTAAGCGCTCGATTTGCCCTCCATTCAAGGCCAACGCTTTTTGAGACATCACACATGAAAATTTTGCGCATCGTTCCTATCCTATTTGTCATCTATTCCTGCACAGCATGGTCAGAAGATTTAGCGGGCCATGTTACTCAAGAACCCGAGGTTAAGCTGAAAACGGGTTATGGCAAAAACGTAAGGGTCATCCGAACACTCGAAGCAGGAACCCCAGTGATAGTGACCGGAAGCAACCCCAAGAACGGAATGAGTGAAATCAAAATCCCTAGCACGGGTGAGACCGGATGGATTCCGACCCGACAAATCGTCATGGATGGGGCCTCATCTCCTGCCCCTCTCAGTCCCGTTACCCCTTCATCCTTAAGCGCTGAAAACGCTTCAGAGCAGCTGGCCAATAAATCATCTGAAGAGCTGATCTCCGAGGTCAATCGCCTCAGAACAGAGATGATTGCCGTTCGCCAAGCGGCAGGCGACTCTCTAAAAATTCAGACGGAGCGAGATCAACTTCAACAAACGGTGATTTCGCTCAAACAGGAGCTGGAACAGGCCCATCGGGATCGAAATCGTCTCAATGACGACCAAAAACAAGCGTGGTTCCTGATTGGGGGTTCAGTATTATTGGTCGGGATCGTTCTTGGAGTCATTCTCCCACGGCTGAGTGTTCGAAGAAAAAGCGACTGGGGAACCTTCTAGACTGCGAGCCCGCTATTCAATGCCTCGACCCTAAGACCTAAGAAACTTCGAATGCTCAAGATCCTACGCTAAGCAATGAAGAAATCCTTACCCGCTGTTCAAGACATGATTGGGTCGCTCATTGCTCTGCCTTCTGTGAGCTGTACGGATCCATCTCGAGATCTAGGTAATTTAGAGGTCATAGACCTCTTGGCGAATTGGGCAGAAAGCATCGGCTTTGAGGTTGAAATTGACCGGTTCCTACCGAACAAGGCAAACCTGATTGCCACACTAGGAAGCTTCTCCTCCAAGGAGACTCCTGGGGGGCTCATTCTGTCCGGTCATACGGACACCGTCCCCTGCGATCCTGAGCTCTGGGTGAGCGATCCATTCGTCGCCAACATTCGTGATGATCGTATTTACGGATTGGGCTCAGCAGACATGAAGTCTTTCATGGCCCTTGCTCTGTCCGCGGCAAGCGGATTCAAGGATCAACCCTTACGCGAACCCTTAGTTCTCCTCGCGACTGCAGACGAAGAAAGCTCTATGTCAGGAGCACGTGCACTCCTTGCTCGTAATCAGCAACTGGGGCGGCACGCGGTCGTCGGAGAACCCACAGGTCTCAAACCCATTCGCATGCATAAAGGGGTGGCCATGGTTTCCATCTCGATCCATGGACGCTCGGGACATTCCAGTGATCCGGACCTTGGAGCCAATGCCATAGACGGTATGCACGCTGTTTTAAGCGAGTTGATCGCAATAAGAGACGAAATGAGATCAAAGTTCTGGAGCCCACATTTTCGAGTAGGCCACCCAACGCTCAACCTCGGATCCATTCATGGGGGGGATAACCCCAACCGAATTTGTGGACATTGCCAGACTCAAATTGACATCAGACCCTTACCCGGCATGGACATAGGGGCCCTCGTGTCCGAACTGAGTGAACGACTGGCTCAGGTCATTGAAAATTATCCCGGCTTGAGGCTGGAGATTTCACGCCTTTCCGAGGGAATCCCCGCCTTTGAGACGAGTGCAGATGCAGAGATCGTAAAAACGGCAGAACATCTTACAGCTTCTGCGTCTGGTAGTGCTGCCTTTGGGACGGAAGCCCCTTTCCTATCCGCACTAGGCTCTGACACTATCGTAATGGGACCCGGTCATATTGATCAGGCTCACCAGCCCAATGAATATCTGCCCCTTGATCACATAACGCCGTGCATTTCCATCTTGGAGAAACTCATCGGCAAATTCTGCCTCTGAGGCTATACCCCTGAGGGGTCATCAAGCCGCGTTGTTTTTTGCGTAGTCCCCAATCTTTTGCTTGAGCTTTTCAAGGAGTGCGTCGAATCCTTCCCGATCAATCACACTCGTGTATTGAGCTTTCTTGATGGCAAGATCACTGATACCGTCGACAATGATGTTGATAATTCGCCACTGACCATTAACTAGGCGAACCATATACTCAAACTTTATTTCTTTTTCATTCGGGGATTCGAGCGTGTAAGTTAACAGCACATTACCAGGCTTTGGCTCTTGACCAGTCTGATACTTAAAAGACTCATTCCCATAATCCTTGAACTGTGCAGCATAGGTCGCAACACTCAAATCAGACATCTTCTCCATAAAGGCCGCCTTTTGGGGAACATCTAATTTTTTCCAATGACTTCCAAGCGCAATCAGTGATACGGCCTCAAACTCAAAAGTATCTTTAACCACAGGCTCAAGCTTTTTGTATCGCCCCTGGAAGCCAAGTTGCTTGCCTCCCTTCATGACTTCAATGAGTACCGCGTTTAATCTATCAACCGGCTTTCTAGCATCCTGAACCGCATCAGAATAGGCCGTTCCCTGAAAAGCCAAAAGAAGACTCATGACCAAGAAAAAATTGCGCAGCATCTCAAGCCCCAATTTGAATTTAATGGGTTTCATTTTATCACAATCCCCTGACAGCCTTGCCCTAGGTAGCTATAGACCTCAGAAGTGAATCTGGAGTCCCACTTCGCCCCCTCGACCGGGCTGAGGAGCAATATTTCTGAAGTAAGAAACGGAGTTTCGAATCGTTTCATCCAAAAGGTTATTGGCTTTAAGAAATAACAAAACCTCTCCGGCCTCAAACGATTTAAGTCGATATTGTGCATTGAGATTCAATAACACATACCCCGGAGTTGTCGCCTCGTAGGCTCCCGCATCATTTTGTGGTTGCGCTCGAGTCAACCTTGCATTGACTTCAAAATGTTC
>CAYFLM010000134.1:0-3468 GCA_964343925.1 uncultured Methylococcus sp. | reverse complement strand
GGATCGATCGCAGGGTTGGTGACCTGAGCAAATCCCTGCTTGAAGTAATCGTAGAGCATGCGCGAGCGATTGGAGAGCACTGCGAGCGTCGTATCCGTACCCATTGAACCTACGGGTTCCTGACCGGTGAGGGCCATGGGGGTCAGGAAGAACTTCACATCCTCCTGGGTGTAGCCGAACGCCTGCTGGCGATCGAGCAAGGTCTGGCTGTCTGGTGGCATCGCCGCCACTTCTGCAGGAAGATCTTCGAGCTGAATCTGGGTTTCATCCAACCACTTTTGATAAGGCGCCTTTTCGGAAAGCTGAGCCTTAATTTCAGAGTCATCGATGATTCGGCCCTGTTCCATGTCAATGAGGAACATCTTGCCAGGCTGAAGACGCCACTTCTTGATGATCTTGTTCTCTGGAATCGTGAGAACACCCATCTCAGACGCCATGACGACATAATCATCATCCGTGATGAGATAACGCGCCGGACGGAGTCCATTACGATCGAGCGTTGCACCAATCTGGCGACCATCGGTAAACGCCACAGCGGCAGGACCATCCCAAGGTTCCATCAGTGCGGAATGGTATTCATAGAAAGCCCGACGCTTTTCATCCATCAAAGGATTACCGGCCCAAGCTTCAGGAATGAGCAGCATCATGGCATGGACCAGTGAATACCCACCCATCACCAGGAGTTCGAGCGCATTATCAAAACTGGCGGAGTCAGAGTTACCCTCGCCAATCAATGGCCAGATCTTATTGAGATCTTCACCCAGCAGTTCAGAAGACATCGACTGCCGGCGCGCAGCCATCCAGTTCACGTTGCCGCGGAGCGTGTTGATCTCTCCATTGTGGGCAATCATGCGGAAGGGGTGAGCCAGATCCCAAGTCGGGAAGGTGTTCGTAGAGAAGCGTTGATGAACCAGAGCCAGCGCAGAAACCATGCGCGGATCCTTGAGATCGTGATAGAACACACCCACCTGATCGGCGAGCAACATGCCTTTGTAGACGAGCGTTCTGGATGAAAAAGAAGGAATGTAAAACGCCTTCCTGTCACCAATGCCGGCTTCGAGGACCTGGTTTTCTACCTGCTTCCGGATCACATAAAGTTTCCGTTCAAAGCTGTCCTGACAACCACAGGAGGGACCCCGTCCGACAAAGACCTGTCGAACTTCGGGCTGAATCAGCTTAACGGACTCGCCCAGACCTTCACTTTGTACAGGCACCGTTCGCCAACCGAGAAGGCGTTGACCTTCAGCGACGATCAAGCGTTCGATAATCTTTTCACACGCCGCGCGATGGTCAGGCTGGCTCGGCAGAAAGATCATACCGACACCGTAATGACCAACTTCGGGTAACGCGATACCCAAAGTGGCGCATTCTGCACGCAAAAAAGCGTCCGGGGTTTGTATCAGGATACCGGCGCCGTCACCCGCCAGGGGATCTGCACCCACCGCGCCGCGGTGCGTCAGGTTTTCGAGGATTTCGAGTCCTTTTTGCACGATGTCATGGCTTTTCTGGCCTTTAATGTGGGCAATAAACCCTACACCACAAGCATCATGTTCATTTCGGGGGTCATAAAGACCCTGCTGACCAGGAACGGCGTTGAAACTCATCGTTTACCTCAATACGGGATTCGCACAGTCTGTTTCAGCCAGCCAATCGACTGGTTTAACCGGGCGCCCACGGTTGAAAATCAGGGTCCGAAAAGGCTATGTCTCTGATAAATCGAGTTTAAGCTCTCTTCGGAGGCTCGAAAAACATCGAGCAAATGGCCAGAAAATATAAAGAAAATAGCCTGATATTTCAAGGCAAGTCCCAAGGAACCTTTTCTGGATCGTCTAGCAACGCGCACCTAAATGGCGCCAAAATGCCTCCTTGAACTTATGCAAAAGCCATTCCATTCAATATCAGATTCACGCGAAGAATATTCTTTAACCCAGAATGTCGTGGTTGTTAGATAATGACCCCATAAAAAGGGAGGTCAAAATGAGCCATGATGAAGTCGATGTCCTCATCGTAGGTGGGGGTATGGTCGGCGCAACACTCGGATGTGCCCTCGGAGGGACAGCGCTTCGCGTTGCCGTACTTGAGACCGCAGAACCGCCACCATACGCTCCTGAGGATGCTCATGACCTCCGCGTTTCAGCGATTAGCATCGCATCGGCCAGCATCCTGAGAACGACCGGCGCCTGGGAGGGCATCACCTCACGGCGGGCCTGCCCATACCGAAGAATGCGCGTTTGGGAGAGTCTGGGCGACGTCGAATTTCGGAGTGAAGAAATCCACGAGCCTGTATTAGGACATATCGTCGAAAACCGCATTATTCAGCTGGCTGTTCTTGAACGACTTAAGGCATTCAGTAATGTCGAACTTGTCTGCCCAGCGGTCACCAAAAAAATTGAATACAAGAAGGAGGGTTCCATCGTTGAACTTCAGGACGGTCGTCGGTTTAAGGCGCGCCTCCTGGTCGCTGCAGATGGCGGCCTCTCACAGGTCCGTCAAGCGGCAGGGATGGGCGTGAGTGGCTGGGACTACCAACAGCATGCCCTGGTCCTCACCGTCGATACCGCCTATCCTCAGCAAGACATCACCTGGCAGCGCTTTACGCCTCAAGGTCCTCAGGCCTTCCTTCCACTCACTGGACCTCACGCTTCCATTGTTTGGTACAACACCCCAGATGAAGTGAAGCGCCTTCGTTCACTCGATGACGAAACTTTGCTTGCCAAACTCAAAGAGACTTTCCCCCCCGAACTCGGTCAAATATCCCGAATTACGGCCAAAGGTAGTTTCCCACTCAAACGCCAGCATGCCTTGAGCTACGTGAAGGAGGGCGTGGCACTGATTGGTGATGCCGCCCACATGATTCATCCCCTCGCAGGTCAAGGAGTCAACATTGGGCTACTGGATGCTGCGGCATTAGCTGAAGTCATCATTACGTCCCTAAGAGAGGGCCGGGATATCGGGAGTCTTGAGACACTCAAAAACTATGAATCCATGCGAAGAACCAATAATCTCCTTATGATGACCGTCATGGACCTATTCTTCCGCACCTTTGGCAATACCAGCAAACCCCTACGATTTGTCAGAAATCTCGGACTCGGCCTTGCCGAACGCGTATCTCCTGCCAAAAATCGTGTCATGCGCTATGCCATGGGTATCGATGGCCCACTTCCGCGTCTCGCCAAAGGCGAGGCCCTGATTGGTTAACACTTTCACCGTTTCGGAGATCAACCTCATGAAAACCTTATCCTTTGTATCCCTATTCATCGCCATCCTTTTTACGGGCTGTGCCTCCTACAGTAACTGGCAGCCCGTTGTGGATCCCGCGAATGACAAGAATGCGGCAAAGATCCCAGCAGATCAGGAGCAATGTAAGCAGCTCGCCAGCCAGGCTGGCTCTGTCGGTACCGAAACCGCAAAAGGCGCTGCCGTGGGCGGACTTCTCGGTGCTGCAGCAGGCGCCGCCATCGGTGCAGC
>CAYFLM010000133.1:0-3510 GCA_964343925.1 uncultured Methylococcus sp. | reverse complement strand
GCATCGGCTGGAGCCTGTTCTAAGCAGAAGGTCAAAATGCCAGACGTATTCAGTGCCTTTAGGGTCTCTGCATCCGGACATTTTTCGATGATGAGTACGAAGTGACCCGCATCAAAGAGTTTACGTTCGATTTGTTGAGCAAGTGCCTTGGCCTTGGTCCCATTAATCCAGCAGGATGCACCACGCTGTGCAAAGCGTTGAGTACGCTCTTCCTGAGTGACAGGCCCCTCGTTAAGGCCCCCTTCAGAAATGCTCTGGATCATGCCCGCACCAATGGTGACATTGGTCAGCCGATCAATCACGATGAAAGATCCCGTGCCCTTGCATTTTTTGTAGGGATCAAAGGCGATGGGTGCGGCAAGATGCCATTCGATCAGGCCAATCTCGTTCAGATTGAGCTGATTGGAGGGATGTTGTTCCTGAGTGTTGACGTCAATACGATGAAGGAACCTGGATACGGAGCCTGTCACCGTTCTCGTATTGTGCTTGATCGTGTACTGGCGACCTGCTAACAGTGGGGATTCGGTCATCCAAACCACATGGGCGATGACTTTTGAACCTACCTGAGGCAGGTCATCTGATCGAACCAGCATGTCTCCACGGCTGACATCGATTTCATCAGCTAAGGTCAGGGTGACGGATTGAGGCGGAAAGGCCTCTTGCAGCTCACCATCATAGGTCACGATCGAAGTGATGGTGCTGGTTTTTCTGGAAGGAAGCGCCGTAACCGCATCGCCTTTTTTGAAAATACCGCCGGCTACAGTTCCACTGTATCCCCTAAAGTCCAGGTTGGGGCGGTTCACATATTGAACAGGGAATCTCGCGTTGACGAGGTTTTGATCGTCCGCAATTTCAATGCTATCCAAGAGGCTCATCAACGGAGCGCCTTGGTACCAGGGCATGTGTTGGCTGGGGTTCACGACGTTGTCCCCCTTCAAGGCCGACAGGGGCAAGAAGCGAATGTCGTGCAGATTGAGGTGCCTTGCAAATGTAAGGTAGTCCTGTTTGATGGCTTCAAAGCTGGACTCACTGAAATCGATGAGGTCCATCTTATTGACCGCAACGATGACATGACGAATGCCGAGGAGTGACACGATATAGCTGTGGCGGCGGGTCTGCGTTTGAACACCATGACGGGCGTCGATAAGGATGATCGCGAGGTCGCAGGTTGAAGCGCCCGTAGCCATGTTACGGGTATATTGTTCGTGTCCCGGTGTGTCGGCAATGATGAATTTTCTTCGAGTCGTCGAGAAGTAACGGTAAGCCACGTCAATCGTGATGCCCTGTTCGCGTTCGGCTTGAAGGCCATCGACCAAAAGGGCGGGATCGAAATCATCGCCCGTGGTTCCAAACTTGGAACTGTCCTTCCGAATAGCGGCAAGCTGATCCTCATAGATCATCTTGGAGTCATGAAGCAAGCGCCCAATGAGGGTGCTCTTACCGTCATCGACATTGCCGCAGGTTAAAAAGCGGAGCAGCTCCTTCTTTTCATGCTGGGCGAGGTAAGCGAGGATGTCTTCCTGAATGAGATCGGATTGATGCGACATCAGAAGTAGCCCTCCTTCTTCTTTTTCTCCATAGAGCCCGCTTGGTCATGATCAATTAAACGACCTTGTCGCTCCGACGTGGTAGTGAGGAGCATTTCTTGAATGATCTCGGGTAGGGTATTGGCGGAAGACTCTACAGCGCCCGTTAGGGGATAGCAGCCGAGGGTTCTGAAGCGAACTTCCTTCATCATGGGTGCTTCGCCAGGTTCTAAGGGCATCCTGTCATCATCTACCATGATCAAGGTGCCGCCCCGATTCACAACGGGGCGGACCGCCGCATAGTAAAGGGGCACAATGGGGATTTCTTCCAGGTAGATGTACTGCCAGATATCGAGCTCGGTCCAATTGGAGAGGGGGAAAACTCGAATGCTTTCGCCTTTGTTGACCTTACCGTTGTATAGGTTCCAGAGTTCGGGGCGTTGGTTTTTGGGATCCCAGCGGTGATGCTGATCTCTGAAAGAATAAACGCGCTCCTTCGCTCTCGATTTTTCTTCATCCCGGCGAGCACCCCCGAAGGCCGCATCAAATTGATAGTGGTTGAGGGCCTGTTTTAAGGCCTCGGTCTTCATGACGTCGGTATGTTTTTCGCTGCCGTGAGTGAAGGGATTGATGCCCTGAGCGACGCCTTCTGAATTGATGTGGACCAGGAGTTCAAGCCCCAGTCTTTTGACCGTCTCATCCCGGAATTGAATCATGTCCCTGAACTTCCATGTGGTGTCGACATGGAGTAGCGGGAAGGGAGGTTTTCCGGGGTAAAAGGCCTTCATGGCCAAGTGCAGCATGACGGCAGAATCCTTGCCGATGGAATAGAGCATGACGGGGCGATCAAACTCCGCAGCGACTTCGCGGATAATGTGAATGCTCTCCGCCTCAAGCTGTTTGAGATGCGTCAGTTTGTGTTCGTTCATGAATCTGGAAGGGACCCGCACACGGCGGAAAAAATCGAATCAAGCGTTAAATTAGCCTTGAATCTTAACATAAGGGCGAGAGGGTCCGGGGAATTAGGATCGTTCAGAAGTAAGACCCTTGATCGGGAGTTTCTGGAAAGCGGAGAGTAGCGTTATGCCATCTTCCAATGAAGATTTTCTCCGGCTCGAAGCGGAATCAGTGTTTCATCGCCAAAGGGGAGGGAGGGGGGCGCCGTCCAACTCGAGCGTTTGAGCGTGATGCGTTGCTCATTGAGCGGCAGTTCATAGAAAGATGCCCCGTGGACAGAGGCGAAGCCTTCGAGCGCTTCTAAGCGTCCCACACTCTCAAAGGCCTCAGCGTAAAGTTCGATGGCAGCAAAGGCGGTATAGCAACCCGCACATCCACATGCCGATTCTTTTTGGGATTTGGGGTGGGGTGCGCTGTCTGTTCCAAGAAAGAATTTGGGGTTCCCGGAAGTGGCGGCTTCGAGCAGCGCCTTTCTATGGGTTTCACGCTTCAGGATGGGGAGGCAGAAAAAGTGGGGGCGAATGCCGCCTACCAGCATGGCGTTTCGGTTATAGATCAAATGATGTGCTGTCAAAGTGGCCGCCACCTTGGGGCCCTGCGACTTTACAAATTCGATTCCATCTTTTGTGGTGACGTGCTCAAGAACAATGCGAAGTTCAGGAAAGGTTTTGACGAGCGCCTCTAAGTGCTGATCAATGAAGACCTTTTCCCGATCAAAGACGTCAATTTCCCGATCCGTCACTTCACCGTGGATCATCAAGGGAACATCGGCTTTAGCCAGGTGCTCGAGAATCGGGTAGATGGCTTCAAGTGAAGCAACGCCTGAATCGGAGTTCGTGGTCGCGCCTTGGGGATAGAGCTTGAAACCCATCAAGCTGGGATGGTCCTTGACCTTGAGGATCTCGTCTTTCGAGGTGTCTTGTGTAAGGTAGAGCGCCATTTGGGGCTCAAACGAAGCCCCCTTGGGAAGCGCTTCTAAAATCCTTTCTCGATAAGCGAGCGCGTCCTTGGCCGTGAGAATAGGGGG
>CAYFLM010000132.1:0-3546 GCA_964343925.1 uncultured Methylococcus sp. | reverse complement strand
TAAGAAATAGACTTTCAATTTGAAGTTTGTACAATGCACGGGCCTTCCCCATTGAGCGCCCATAGGTATCGTGCATGTCCAAAAAACTACTGGAACGGTTTATTCCTGACCCTGCCAAGATTCGGGAAATTAAGGGCCTTGGGTTCTTAGGCGATCGACTCTATTCCCCTAACCTCTGGCATCTGAATCGCCAATCCGTGGCCAGAGCCTTTGCTGTGGGACTTTGGGCCATGTACACCCCGCCGCTCCCCTGGCAGCAAATCATTGCCGCATTCGGCGCCGTTTATTTCAACGCTAATCTCCCCATTGCGGTTGCGCTGGTCTGGATCACCAATCCGATTACCTGGCTTCCCATGTACTATCTTGCCTACCGAATTGGCTCCCTTTTCCTTGGCGCAGAACCTTTCGGTTTTGATCGCTTCTCTGAGCTCTTTGCCGTCGACAAGGCCTTAGAATTTGGCTGGCCCCTGCTTGTGGGCTGCTTCATCCTGATGAATGTCGGGGCGGTGCTTGGATACTTTGGCGTGCACCTCGCCTGGCGAAGCTCGGTTAGAAATCAGCAAATCTTCAGAAAGATGCGGGGCAAGGCCTTTGACAGCGCCTTCATGGCCAGTCAAAGCTATGGCAGCTACCTCAAATTCCTCAAAAAAAGGGACGCTAACGAAGAACAGGACAAGTCCTGATTAGATGTCCTCGCCGTAACCCTCTGGGTTGTTGACCTGCCAGCGCCAATAATCCTCACACATCCCGTGAATATCCCGGGTGGCCTCCCACCCCAATAGCTCGCGGGCTTTCACAGGATCTGCGTAGTAGGCCGGAAGGTCACCTGCCCGGCGCTCAACCCGATTCAGCGGTATGGTTCGACTTGATGCCTGTTCGAAGGCACGAACCACCTCCAAAACACTATAGCCCTGCCCCGTACCGAGGTTGACCGCCAGACATTGAGGGTCCTTTAAAGCTTTCAAGGCCTTGACGTGCCCCTCCGCTAGATCCACAACATGGATGTAATCCCGAACGCCAGTGCCATCAGGCGTCGGATAATCGGTTCCAAACACATTGAGTGCCGCTCGTCGACCCACGGCAACTTGAGCGATAAACGGCATCAGGTTGTTGGGAATACCTTTAGGGTCCTCCCCGATGAGCCCTGATTCGTGGGCTCCAACCGGATTGAAATAGCGAAGGATAGCGATGCGCCATTCGGGATCAGAAACGAAAAGATCCCTCAGGATGTCTTCAATCATCAATTTGGTTCGGCCGTAAGGGTTCATCGCCGACAAGGGATGCAATTCCGTATAAGGCAAAAACTGGGGCTCGCCATAAACCGTGGCGGATGAGCTAAAGACCAGCTTTTTGACTCCCGTCGCCTTCATGGCTTCCAATAGCCTGACCGTCCCCACCACATTATTGTCGTAGTAGTGGAGCGGATTTTCGACAGATTCTCCGACCGCCTTAAGGCCCGCAAAATGAACGACGGCACCACAGTCAAATTCCGTCAAAGCTTCTTCGACTTGCGACCGGTTACGAATATCGCCTTTGATCAAAGGGAGGGTTTTCCCAGTAATCACCTCGATCCTTTTAATGGCCTCCGCACTGCTATTCACCAGGTTATCGAGGACAACGAGTTCATAACCCGCTTTAAGCAGCTCTACGCAAGTGTGAGATCCGATATAACCTGCACCACCAGTGACCAATATTCGTTGGGTTTTGTCTGTCATTTTTTTCGAGGCCGTATTTTTAACTCCCTGAGCATAGCCATCAATCAGGGATACAATGGATGAAAAACTCACACCCTACCAGACTATGTCATTTCAAGAAAAAATCTTTATCGCGCTGCAACATATTCTTCCTCAACATGGACTCTCAAGGCTCATGGGACGCATCACACATTGCACCCAACCTTGGGTCAAGAACACCTTGATGCGACAAATCTCAAAGGCCTATGGCATCAATCTGGAAGAGGCTAGCGAATCCGACTTCAATCATTACCCCCATTTCAACGCGTTTTTTACCCGCGCACTCAAAGAGGGAGCCAGAACAATTGATTTGGACCCCAACCATTTTGTTTCTCCGGCCGATGGTGCCATCAGCCAGATGGGGCCCATTCTTGGAGACAGTATTCTGCAAGCTAAGGGACGAGACTATACGGTTTTGGATCTTCTGGGGGGCGACACTCAGAGAGCGAAGCAATTTGAGAACGGTCAGTTCGCAACCATTTATTTGTCCCCCAAGGATTATCACCGCCTTCACATGCCGATTTCGGGTGATCTCACTCAGATGGTCCATGTTCCTGGAAAGCTCTTCAGCGTTAATGATGCGACCGCAAGAGGCGTTCCGAGATTATTTGCTCGAAATGAACGCGTCATCGCTTATTTTGAGACGCCTTATGGTCCGATGGCCTTGATCTTAGTAGGTGCCATTTTCGTCGCCAGCATAGAAACCGTGTGGCACGGTGTCGTTACCCCCCCCACCCAAACTCAAATTCAATCATGGGACTACACCAAGGGTGAATACACGCTCCAGAAGGGAGAAGAGATGGGGCGCTTCAATATGGGATCCACCATCATCGTCCTCCTTGGAAAAGACGCCATCACCTGGTCCCAATCCTTACAGTCAGGAAGCCCCGTTAGATTAGGCGAGACCCTAGGCATCAAAGCTTCAGTGTAAAGGGAGCGGTTTTTCAAAACCCGAGGGAAGCGGGCTCAAGGGGTTTTGTACCCAGGACACCATATCTTTGAGAGGAATGTCCGCCCTGAGATCTCTCAGAAGTAAGTGATATCCCGAGGGGTAGAGTGCGACTTTGTTCTTTGCCGTCAAAGGGATTTTCTTAATCATCGAAAATACGGGGCCTTTTGGAATGACCTGATCCTTTTCCCCATAAAGCACCAAGACCGGTACGGGTATATCACCCGCGCGCTCTTGACCACGATCCATCAGATCCGTGAGCCCGTCAATGGCGTCAACCCGCGTGGATTTGATGACTCTCGGATCCTGACCCAAGCCTCTTAGCATCGGGATATTGTCTGATGCCTGGATTTTAAGACCGCTCCCTGTTAATTCAAGCCCGGGTGCGGTCGCAGCTAGCATGGAGAGCAACGCGCTCTGATACCAGGGCATTAAGTCCCTTGACCAGACCGCAGGCGCTGAGAGAATGACGCCCTCAACAGGAGGCGGATTCGCTCCAGTGACACAGGCAATCGCAATGGCTGCACCCATGCTCTCGCCCAATATGAAGAGAGGGCTTTCGGGGTACCGGCGCTTAATCGTCCGAATCAAATTATCGAGATCTTCGATATAAACCTGATCACCGGCCCAATTGCCGAATCCCGGAGATAGACCAAAACCTCTTTGATCATAGGCCAGCAAGGCAAACCCTTGTGATGAGAAGTAGACGCCTGCACCTTTGAAAGCATTGCCATAATCATTGAAACCATGGACGGCAATGATGATGGCTTTTGGTCGCTCTTGATTAGGCCACCAGGACCTAACAGGCAAAACCAGACCATCCGGCGTTTGCCAATGACCCCGGTAAACCTCAGCGAGATGGGA
>CAYFLM010000131.1:0-3551 GCA_964343925.1 uncultured Methylococcus sp. | reverse complement strand
CAGAGGTCTTCAGACTGGTTGAGCGTGGCGAAAGCGAATCTTCCGCCCTTGAGTTCCTGACCTCCCGATACGGCGACTTTGTACTCTATCGCCCGCCGCTGAAACCGGCTACTTATTTTCTTTGGTTTGGACCCATCGGCTTCGTTCTAGCAGGCTACTTTTTCATTGCAGGCCAACGCAGGGCTAAAGGCAACGGAGGGCTTGATACCCCTATGACTGACAGAGAACGCAGGATGCTTGAACAAATTGAGAGCGAGCTCCTCTCGAGCGAAGCGGGCAAGATCAACTCCAAAAACACCGCGTCGAACGCCCATGATTAATTTTTGGCTCATTGTTGCTACTTTCATCTTGTGCGCAGCAGGCATATTCCTACTGATCTTAAGGCAGAACTCAGAGGGCCTGCCCCAAAAAGGACAACGAAAAAAGCTGAATTGGGCTTTACATGAACAACGATTGGCTACGCTCAGTGAGTTAGAACTTCCAAGCGAAATTGCCGTTAAGGCCGAAATCGAATCCAAAAGAAGTTTGTTAAATGATCTCAGTGCCGATGCTGATCAGGAACTCAAGGACGGCGGCGAAAACACTTATTGGGCTACTTTCGTTCTAGCCAGTGTACTTGCTGTTATCGTCTACCTCCAAACCGGCCGGCCAGATCTTTTGTCAAATCCCCCTGTCGATTCCGGTGCCGAGGGAAGAAAAAATGTAAGCCTTTTCATCCGCCAGCTCGAAACCAATCCAAATGACTTAGAAAGCTGGATATTGTTGGCCCAAGCACTTGAGCACCTCGGAAAATCAGACGAGGCCCGAAAAGCTTATGAATTTGCCCTCAAGCTTGCGCCGGGTAACCTCATGATCCAGGCGGCATACGCCCAAACACTTGCGACCTTGAATCAAGGCTCTATGGATGGACGTCCCATAGAGATCATTAAAAGCATCCTGAAATTCGATAAGGCAAACAAACCAGCACTCTGGCTTGCAGGGCTTGGCGCTGCTGAACATCAAGATTTTGACCAGACCCTGGGCTACTGGAACCAATTACTGGCGCTACTTCAGGAAGGTACGGACGAATACAAAGAACTCAAAGAGGCCATCGAAGAAATCAACGAAGCCAAAAAACAGCAATCCGAGACGACTCTAAGTTCGCTGCTTACCGCCGACGTTCGGCTATCAAAGGGTCTCGGAACATCCTTACCACCCGAAACAGCGGTTTTTGTGAGCCTCAAAGTCAAAGATAGCCAAGGAATGCCCTTGTCTGCTGTTCGCTTAAGGCTTTCTGATCTGCCCAAGAAAATAGAGCTCAATGATCAAATGATGAAGCAGACAGGCCGCACCATTCAGAAGGGCCAGCAATTAACCTTAACGGCTCGCATTTCCAGGTCTGGAACCCCCAAAGAATCTCCAGGTGACCTCTATGGCACCATGGAACTGGTCTGGAATGGAAAACCAAGCGAATGGAAAGTGATCATCGACCGCGAAGTCGGGGGTAAGCCCCAGTCAGAGCATTAAGGCATGGATGGCAACCAAGCCGCTCCACGCACGCCGCTCGAATCCCCGAACCTGGGGGGCAAAACTACCGTACTAACCCTGTCCGAGAAAACGTATTTTTGAAGAAGTTTGGGTAGCGTCGAGTAAAGACGGGTCCAGTTGGATAATCCGCCGCCCAGAACAATGGCATTTGGATCAACAATGTTAATGACGTGAGCCAACGCTCTGGCCAGCCTATCTTCGTAACGATCAACCGCCAAGATCGCCGCTCGGTCGCCCTCCACTGCGGCGGCAATAATACCCTGAGCTGTCTTTCTCTCTCCAGTAGCCTCCATAAAGTCACGGGAAAACCCCGGGCCTGACAAAAAAGTCTCGATGCAACCCCATTTACCGCAATAGCACTGCGGTCCCGGAAACTCACTGGGCAATAGCCACGGCAAGGGATTGTGTCCCCACTCTCCGGCAATGTCGTTCACCCCTCTAACGAGCCTACCGTTGATGACGAGCCCGCCCCCAACACCGGTGCCTAAAATTACGCCAAAAACGTTATCGTGCCCTTCTGCCGCGCCATCCGATGCCTCAGAAAGCGCGAAGCAATCAGCATCATTTGCTATAAATACCCGCTTGCCGAAAAGCCGGGACAAATCCTCCACTAGCGGCTTCCCAATCAGACAGGTTGAGTTTGAATTTTTAACCAATCCAGAATGCCTTGAAATTGCCCCTGGCGTCCCTATACCGAACACATCAAACCAGCCAACTTGCTTCTCCAGAGACTCCAAAAGTTCTCCAATAACTCTCAGGGTTGCTTCATAGTCCCCTTGAGGAGTAGGCAAACGCTCGCGTAATAGCACCTGCCCATTGGGCCCCAGCGCTATTGATTCAACTTTGGTTCCGCCAAGATCAATTCCAACTCTCAACTGTTCACCACTCGCCGTGCATTACGAGAACGTTCTAAGCCCAGTAATCAGGACTTTTGATTCACGTAACTGTGTCAAAAGCTCATCATCGGTAAGCTGCAAGAACTTCGCATTGTGAGTGTGTTCAGATTGGATTTCGACATCCAAACCATAATTTCTGAGTGCCCGCCCTATAAGCGCGATTAACGGGCTTTTTCCAGAGTGCTCGGGCCCTTCGATAGTGATGTGCAGCATCGTTATTCTTCTTTAGTCTTGGTTCAAGTTTTTTAATTTATCGCTCAGTTGAACCAGCCCCATAGGGCATCCAGCCAGGCTGGCTCTCAATTAAAAAGGATAGTTAGCAATCCAATCGACCTACTGAGACCTCTTGCCAGAGGTGAAGTCGTAAAGTCGCGACACGTAGGTTTCACACCAATAGTCGATGGCATTTTTGACATCTCCCCATTGACCTTGAACCCCATTGGATATCGAACCCGCACCAATCTCTCGATCTATTCCTACCCATAATGTTTCGCCTGTGGATGCATCGGTCAATCGTCCTTCAGCTTGTGCGGACCCTGCGAATGGGTAACTACCAGTCAAGGCATAACTCACTGTGCTTAGCCCTTTAAGCTGGGGAATCAGTACGGAAGCATTCCGCATCCCAGGTGTTGATGAATCTGCTCTGGTCACAGCAACCGTCACTCTCAACACACCTTTTTCTGGATTCGTAACAATGTTGTAGTGTTTGGCAAGCTCAGAGTTAAGTTTGGTTGAGAAATAGTTGACCAGTTCCTGGGCATCTCCCGACGAAACATTCTGTTTTGCGTCACCCCAGAAAGTAATGGGGTCAATCATCACTTTCTGATAGGCCGTCCACTTAGCTGTGGGATTCATATAAACCAACCCAATCCCGCTTTCCTTGCCAGAAGGCTTTAATTTCGAACAATCTGGCCCAAGAAAAACACAGGGTCCCTCCGGCGCTTGAAGGTCTACCTTTTGAGTCGCAGCACA
Source organism: uncultured Methylococcus sp. (assembly GCA_964343925.1). GTDB lineage: Bacteria > Pseudomonadota > Gammaproteobacteria > Methylococcales > Methylococcaceae > UBA6136. The sequence continues at coordinate 156 of CAYFLM010000131.1, read as the reverse complement.
AGCCGATATAAACAGAAAAACAAAAACGATAGCCCACCTAGAGCGGGCGTGGGCGACTCTTTTATTTGTCATTTTTAATGCTCCAATAACTAAAATTGTTTCATCGCCCCACCAAGATCGTGCTTGCGGATGCCATTGAGTTGACATAGTAAACAG
>CAYFLM010000130.1:0-3566 GCA_964343925.1 uncultured Methylococcus sp. | reverse complement strand
CTATGTCGAAGGAAGATCATATCGAAATGGAAGGCAAGGTCATTGAAACTTTGCCCAATACCACCTTCCGCGTCGAATTGGATAACGGGCATGTGGTCATGGCCCATATTTCAGGAAAGATGCGTAAGCACTATATCCGTATCCTCACGGGGGATCGGGTCAAGGTCGAAATGACCCCTTACGATCTGAGTAAAGGCCGGATCACCTTTCGCCAGCGTTAATACTTACGCGGGTTCCGCCACTTTCCGTGTGGTTTCCACCTCGAAAACGAGGTGGTCATCTTCCAGACTGATTCGAACCAGTCCTCCCTCTATCAGGCGTCCAAAGAGAATCTCCTCCGCTAGAGGTTTCTTGATGTTCTCCTGAATCACTCTGCTCATTGGTCTGGCTCCCATCACGGGATCAAATCCGTGTTCGGCCAGCCATTGCCTAGCATCCGGTTCCAGCAGGATGGAAACGCGTTTTTCAGCGAGTTGTGTCTCGAGTTCAAACATGAACTTGTCGACGACTTGGCCAATCTTTTCAGGGCTTAAGGCGTCGAACTGGATGATGGCGTCCAGGCGATTTCTAAATTCGGGTGAAAATGCCTTTTCGATGACCTTGAGGCTGTCGGTCGAGTGATCCTGCGGGGTAAACCCGATTGAAGGGCGCCCCCCCTCAACCGCACCTGCGTTGGTGGTCATGATGAGGACGATGTTCCTAAAATCGGTCTTTCGGCCGTTGTTATCCGTCAGGGTTCCGTGATCCATCACCTGAAGAAGAAGGTTAAAGACATCCGGGTGTGCCTTTTCAACTTCGTCCAGGAGCAGCACGGCATGGGGATGTTTCGTTACGGTTTCCGTGAGGAGCCCACCTTGATCAAATCCCACATATCCCGGGGGGGCGCCGATGAGTCGTGAAACCGTATGTCGCTCCATGTATTCGGACATATCAAAGCGGAGTAACTCGACGCCTAAGACCTTGGAGAGTTGTTTTGACACTTCGGTTTTTCCGACGCCGGTGGGGCCTGCGAACAGGAAGCAACCGATGGGTTTTTCGGGTTCCCGAAGGCCCGCCCTCGCGAGTTTAATGGCCGCTGAGAGCGAATCGATGGCGCGGTCCTGACCGAAGACCAGCATCTTGAGATTTTTTTCAAGATCCTTCAGTTTTTCCTTGTCATTGGTGGAAATGGTCTTTGCCGGAATCCGGGCGATTTTTGCAACGATATCTTCGATCTCCAGAGTCCCGATGAGTTTTTTGCGCCTTGATGCCGGGAGCAGTCGCTGGCTCGCGCCGGCTTCATCGATGATGTCAATGGCCTTATCGGGGAGGTGTCTATCGTTAAGGTAGCGGTCTGAGAGCTCTGCCGCAGCTTTTAGCGCAGCCAATGAATATTTGACCCCATGGTGTGATTCGAATTGGGTCTTGAGCCCTCTCAGGATCTGATAGGTCTCTTCCACACTGGGCTCGGGCACATCAATCTTCTGGAATCTCCGGGCCAGTGCCCGATCCTTTTCAAATATGCCGCGGTATTCCTGGTAAGTGGTGGAGCCAATACAGCGAAGATCACCGGAAGCCAGAACGGGCTTGATGAGGTTGGAGGCATCCATGACGCCACCGGATGCGGATCCTGCACCGATGATGGTGTGAATTTCGTCAATGAATAAAATGGCACCGGGTTCTTTCTTGAGTTGCGAAAGCAGCGCTTTCAGACGTTTTTCAAAATCGCCCCGGTATTTGGTCCCGGCCACCAGAGCGCCCAGATCCAGTGCATAGATGGTGCTCTCTCCCAGGATTTCGGGAACTTCCCCTTCGATGATTTTCCGTGCGAGGCCTTCTGCAATCGCAGTTTTACCCACACCCGCTTCACCCACCAGTAGGGGATTGTTCTTGCGCCTTCTACATAGAATCTGAATGGTTCGCTCGACTTCCAGTCTTCTCCCTATGAGCGGGTCAATCTTGCCCTCCCGGGCTTTCTGGTTGAGGTTTTCGGCATATTTTTCGAGCGGGTTCTCTGGGGCTCCTTCAGCACCCGCATGTTCTGAGGGTTCAGGCCGAGCGCTCGTATCCCCGAGATCTTCATGCTTGGTGATGCCGTGAGAGAGAAAATTCACCACATCGAGTCGGCTCACGTCTTGTTGATTCAAGAGATATACGGCGTGGGAGTCCTGTTCACTAAAAATCGCCACTAAAACGTTGGCCCCGGTGACTTCCTGTTTACCTGAAGATTGCACATGGAAGGCCGCTCTTTGGAGGACTCGCTGGAAACCCAGCGTGGGTTGGGTTTCACGTTTGATGCCGGGTGGAATAAGGGGCGTATTTTCTTCCAGAAAGTCGGTAATTTCCTTTTTGAGCGCATCCGTATTGGCGTTGCAGGCTTTGAGCACTTCAATCGCATCCTGATTGTCGAGCATGGCCAGCAGGATGTGTTCGACGGAGAGAAATTCATGGCGTTGTTCGTAGGCCAAACGGAAGGCCTGGTTCAGTGAGCGCTCAAGTTCCTTGTTCAGCATCTTTGAAACTCCTCAGAATTGGAGAGATTAGGCTTCCTCAAAATCGCACAGTAAAGGGTGCTGGTGGTTTCTGGAAAAATCATTGACCTGCCGGACCTTGGTCTCGGCAATATCCTTGGAAAACACACCGCAAACGCCCATGCCTTTGGTATGGACATGGAGCATGACCTGGGTCGCTTTTTCATCGTCCATGTTGAAAAAAGTCTTGAGGACCGCCACGACGAACTCCATGGGGGTAAAGTCGTCGTTGAGAAGAAACACCTTGTAGAGGGGAGGCTTCCGGAGTTTGGGTTTTGCCTCCTCAACAAGGAGATCATCCCAGGCTTGTTTATCTTCTTGTCCTGCCATGCATTCAACAAACATCAATTTAAGTCGGCTGTTGGAGACTATATCACCCGACAAGGTTCCCGTGTGAAGGGGGATCCCCCTGTCTGCCTGTGGCATAATGAACAACAAATCCAGTCTCACTCAGTCCCCATGCAAGCCCGATCCAGACCCCGTCTTACCGTAGCGGCCATCATTCAAAAAGGTGATCAGTTTCTCTTTGTCGAAGAGCGCGACAGTCGAGGCCGCTTGGTCATTAACCAACCGGCAGGCCATGTCGAAGCCGGAGAATCCCTCATCGAGGCCTTCGAGCGAGAAGCCTTCGAGGAGACGGGCTGGGTGGTCGAACCCCGCGCTTTTTTGGGGGCTTATGTCTGGGGTGCACCCGATAAGGACATCAGTTACCTCAGAGTGGCCATTGTTGGGGAGGCGATTCGCCACGACCCTAAGGCACAACTCGATCAGGGGATTGAGCAGGTGCTCTGGCTCTCCCGGGACGCACTGATGTCAAGGCAACACCAGCACCGGAGTGATCTCGTCCTGCGTTGCACCGATGATGCACTCAAGGGCGAGCGATACCCGCTGACTGCACTGAAATCACTGCTCTAGGATGGTCAAGCGCGTTACGGTCGGAATGTCCGGAGGGGTGGATTCCTCCGTGAGTGCATTGCTATTGCTCGAAGCCGGGTATGAGGTCTCCGGCCTCTTTATGAAAAACTGGGACGAAGATGATGGCACGGAATTCTGTAC
>CAYFLM010000129.1:0-3599 GCA_964343925.1 uncultured Methylococcus sp. | reverse complement strand
TTTTGTACATGTAACCACCACCGAGATCCTGATAAAGCCTCACAATGCTCATGAGCTGATCGAGCTTCCGCTGGGCCATGGCAATCGCGGCCTCGTTCCGCTTGATATTGAGCGCCAGCACATCGGGCTTTGCAACGAGCCCCTCCTTGAAGCGGAGCATTTCGTAGTCATAGCGCCTGTGGGTCGAATCAAAGAAGCTGACCATTTCTTCAAAGCTTTTGGTGTACTTTTCATGGGAGGCAAGATCGCTATCCACGGAAGCAAAGGCATTCTTCACGGTTTCAACGTAGTTGAAGAAGTCCGCATAATACTGCCCCTTCGCTGCCTTGATTGCACCGAATGCGCCGAGGTTTAAAACGGGCATGCTAATACCGCCCTGATACTGCCAGTAGCTCTGCTGCCCCTTGAAGAGATTCGTCAGAGAGGTCGACGTGTAGCCCAGAGGCGTTGTGAGACTAATGGTCGGAAAGAAAACGGAAGTCGCCACACCAATTTGGGCATTGGACTGCTTCACAACCGCCTCAGCCTGAATCACATCGGGCCGATTCTTAAGCACCTGAGAAGGCAGATTGCCGCTGATGATGCCCTTACTCTTGTAATCCATGAAATTCAGGCCATCCGGAATTCCGCCCGGATTCTCGTTCAAAAGCACGTGGATCGCATTGCTCAGTCTTACGATGTTGTACTGTATGACTGGGATTTCGGCCTTGGCTTTTGCAAGATTGAGACGGTACTCCTGCAGGACGTAATCCGAGATATAGCCTTCCTGATGGCCCTTGATAAAGGCCTCCAGCTGTCCTTCGTAGGCCTCAACCAGCGCCTTCTGACGTTCTAAGCGATACTGTTCCTCTCGAAGACCAAAATAGCTACCCACGACTTGAGAGATCACCACAAGCCGAACGGCATTCTTAGCCGCCACCGTCGCTTCGACATTCGCCTGAGCCTGCTCCTGTGTTCGGAGCTGTTCCATGATGTTGATAGCGTAGTTGGGAATAAGACCCATGGTGTAGCTACCTGGGGTGGGAATACTCGCACCCGTGGTCGGATTGGGCGGTCCCCCGACGGAGAGAAAGCCGATACCGGCATCCAGTTGCGGCGCCCAACGCATTTCGATCTGAAGCAAAATCGCCTTCGCCTTATAGACGGTACCAATGGCTGATTGGATATTGTTGTTCTGGGCAAGCGCCTTCTCAACCAACTGATTGAGTAAGGGATCCTCGAATTTGTCCCACCACGCCATTTCGGGAAGCTTTTCTGCTCCCATTAGGGAGTAGTTGTCCTTGCTTTCCCAAGCCGCTGGAGAATGATTCTCTGGCTTTTCGTAATTAGGTCCCCAAAAGGCACAGCCCGGAAGAAGACATAAAAGAAGTGGCAACAGCTTTCGCCGCATGGTTCTGATAGCTCTGATTAATGGGGTATCCGGCCCCTCGCCTTGCGGGTTGCTGCCAACGCCATGCAGGAGAAGGATTGTTGAGTCCTATGGTCGGTCATTATGCACCAAAGCGCCCGTCCAACAAACTGGGTTGAGTGCCCGAGAGACCCTCTCTACAATTGAAACATTACGATCCTTGCATCCTCTCTTCATGCCTTCCATTAAAACCCTGCTCTGGCTGCTCTTGTTTTCATCGATCCTCTCTGCTTGTGGATCGCGACCTAGCATGCCCAAGGCGGATGAAGTCCTGCAGCATCGGGATGAATTCAAACTCAAGGGCGCCTACGTGCCAAGCCGCCAGTTGACGGCGGCCTCCACCCGGGAACAATGGCGCGCCCCCTCTGGACTTCTGGATCTCAATTTTCTCATCCCCGAGGAAGCCGGCACCTACCCCGTCATAGTCTACCTACCGGGTCTTGGAGAAGATGCCAACGGCGGCCTACTCTGGCGAGAAACCTGGGCTCGGGCGGGTTATGCTGTAATTTCCGTACAGCCTGTCAAATCAGGGGATGCCGTGAGACGTCTTGGCCATGATGATCTGGTCGACCTCCATGGGATAGGTCGTCGTCACTTTGCTAAGTCTGATCTGGATGGACGTGTTGCCGCCATCCAATGGTTCATCAGCGAACTTCGTCACAGGAAAGCGAGCGGCGGAAGCCTGACCCGTAAAATGGACACGGATCACCTTGCGCTCGCAGGCTATGACCTCGGTGCACAAACCGCAGCAACGCTCGCAGGCGAACAAGACCGAAAAGGGCCCCACCCCGAGAAGGCGCTTAATCCAGTATCGGTCATCTTGCTGAGTCCGCATGTGGATCTTGCTGCAGGAAACATCAACAGTCGTTTTGCGCAGATCACCCTACCTGTGCTTTCCATCACGGGTCAGCGTGATGATGACCCTTGGGGGATGACCAGTCCCTCACTCAGGACTGCACTGTATGAGGTTTCAAGTCCCGGCAATAAAATGCTGCTGCAATTCCATAACGGGAACCATCGACAACTTTCCGGTACGGATCCTTACGATACCCAGGAGGGCCTCCCTTGGGAACGTCGGGAGGGGGAACTCGATCCCGAGTATGCGGATCAGCAGGATGAGGCTGTCCTGCATGGGAATGGGGGGCAGGCTGGAAATCCTGGCGGTCGCTCCAACGCAAGACCTAAAGGCACGGATCAGCGGCACTACGGCCAGGAGCTCGCCGCCATTGAGGCGATTACCACCGCCTATTTGGATATGACCGTTCGGGATGAAAATGCGGCCAAAGAGTGGCTAAGGTCCACAGCCCCAAGTTGGATCCGTAAGATTGGTGTCCTTGAACACCGCTAGGCCTAATTCTTTTTAGGCGCTGCAGGGGCCCCTTCTACTGGGGGCGGCGGGACAGGATCCGGAATCACCTCACCGGATACCGGGATCAGGTGACCCTTTGAGTACATACACTGAAGATAATGAATGTCGAAATGGAGCTGCGCCTCACCGTGGGAATTCGGCGGGTAAGGAGTCGCCAATAATTGTTCGTGAGCAAATTTCCGACAGGCTTTTTCATCCAGCCTGAATTGGGACTCATTCTTGGGGTCACCGGGGAGAACCAGCGCACTTGGCCCGCTGGGTACGTTAGTACAGCCCGAAATGACAAACAATAGACCGGTTAGCAAGATTTTCATCACCCCCTCCCCTGCATTAGCGTCGGCCTCCGCCGAACCCCCCAAAACCGCGGATCCCGCCATGGAACCCACCATCAAAATCTCCGCCGCGTCCCCATCCACCACCGCCATAATATCGAGGCCCCCATCCTCCCTGAGCGCGCCCATAGCCATAGTAAGGATGGTAGTAGGGGTAATACCCGCGATAGACCCCACCATAATAGCCATAGCCGTAATAAGGATAACCGTACCCATAGTACGGATGACCATAGCCTGCGTAAGGCTGACTCGCGCACGCACACAAGTTCAACAGAACAAGGACGAGCATCCAGTACGAGATTCTGATCATATCGAACACCTCATCTTCGAGAGCCGAGACGGGAACTTAGTTTTTGCTGGGATTAATCTTCGGGGGGATGGTACTTCGACCTGTGTAAGGTAAGTTAATTCCATCCGGAGGGTAGGATTCTGGTTCGCCAGATCTCGGTAACCGGGATGAATGCAAGCCAGGGCGAAGGAAACTCAGGCG
>CAYFLM010000128.1:0-3666 GCA_964343925.1 uncultured Methylococcus sp. | reverse complement strand
CCAAAGGCCACCTAAATTTGCGCTCGCCCTCGGCGATACGAAGATCATTAATACTGGCATAACGCCTTTGCATGAGACCTTCCTGCGTGAACTCCCAGTTTTCATTGCCGAACGAGCGATACCAATTACTCGAATCATCGTGCCACTCATAGGCGAATCGGACTGCAATTCGATTCTCAGAGTAAGCCCAAAGCTCCTTAATCAATCGATAGCCCAGCTCGCGCTGCCATTTTCGCTCCAGAAAAGCCCTGACTTCCTCTCGTCCTTTTGGAAACTCAGAACGATTGCGCCAACGGGTGTCCTCGGTATAGACCAGCACCACTCGATCAGGATCACGCGTATTCCAGGCATCCTCAGCCATTCGAACTTTTTGGGTGGCTGTTTCCTGTGTGAACGGGGGTACGGGAGGGCGTACTTCCATGAGCTGTACTCGTCTAATGGTGAGAGTAGGCACTATAGTCCTAAATCAGCACGAATCCCAAACGAAAACACGGCATTCCTTTGAATAAATTGGGTTAAGATTTACCTCACTTTTGAATGGCCGGAGTCGATCCCTTGAATGCGCATCCCAACATTACGGTACGAAACCAATCGATTCGGATTCGCTACCCCGATCTTTTCATCAAGGGGGAGACCCGTCGGTTCACCAAGGCCATTTTCGGTCTTTCCGATGTGGATCATCTCAAGTTGGATCCTTCAAAGCACCAACTCGAAATCCTGCTTACTTCAGGAGGTTCAAGCGCACGAGACGCCTTATTGAAATTGAGTGAACTTCTCAATCAGCCGGTGACCGCCGATTATCCAATTCCCTCGCTGAATACGGTTTCGCCTCAAACGCTGAAACGCTGGCGGCAACTCATTACCAGTCTCGATCTCATGGAATCGGAACCCGGCCGAGTCAAAATCAAATATCAACGCACTGCGGCATTTCAACCTTCGGGCGGAGAAATTGAACGCCAACTCAGCGGGCTTCCGGGGGTCCTGAGTGTTCGGGCACGACGATTAACGAAAAACATCGAGATCAGATTCGATCAGGATGTGAATCCCGACACCTGGATTCGGACTTTGGAGCGCCTGTTTTCAACTGCGCCATCCGCTCTGTCCCACTCCAAAGCAGCGAAGGTCCCTTTTCTGGCCGCAAATACCAATCTGGTTTTAAGTACGGGTGGCCAGTTCTTTTTTCCGGCAGCTATTCCCATTGCATCGACTATTCTCGTCCTGACCCGCATCCCGCACATTCGTAAGGCAACCCGGGAGCTCACAAAAGGCAAGGTCGGCTCTCCCTTCTTCGGTTGTGTCGTTCTGGCCTGCTCCGTTGCCGGACATGCACCTTTCGCATCGGCTTTGGCGGAGTGGCTCGGCTGCATTTGGGAAAAAAGGTGGCGCAGTCAAATCCTCAAAGAATCCAAAATCCTGCTGAGTGAAATTGAGCCTTACTTGGTTGAATGCTCGCCCGATATCAAGACATTACCCGTCCATACCGGAGAGATCACCGCATTTGATGGCATCCTTTCCGATGGCGATATCCTGTTACAAGATGTGATGGGCGATCCGCTGCTCGTGCCCGTTATAAGAAAACGTAAGGGAGATGCCATAGCATCGGGTTATCGGGTGATCGGCGGGTCCGGAACCCTGACACGCTCGAACGCTTCTGGTCCACATCGACTTCAACAGATCGTAGATACCATTGCTGCACTGCCTCAAACCCTACACGAAGATCCACTATTGATTCGCGAGGCAAGAAGAGTCGCAGATAAACCAGTTTACCCAAACCTCGCGATAGCAGGCGTAGCGGTGGCTACGGGCGGTCTGCACATGGCCAGCGCAGTGCTCCACCAGGACTGGTCTCAAAGCCCAATGATTGCTGCGCCGACCGAATTCTTTCGGGATGTTCGAAGCGCGTTACGCCGGGGCGCACTCGTTTCCAGCCCCCAAGCGCTTAAAACCCTCGGGCAGACGCCCTACCTGATTATCGATGTGGATTATCCTCACCTGGATGCCACCCGCCCACTGGTCACCGATATTGAGGTCGGCTCGAGTTCAGAAAATCTTGCGCATCGCTGGGCGCTGGCACTTGCAGGCTGGGTTGGCGATGAGCGGAGTGAAGCCCTCGTCGACCTCGCCCGGGCCATGAAGTCTGAGCCCATAGATGCGCGATTGATTGGGTTCGAAGGTGGGAGCACCATTCTCGAGATCGAAGGACGTTCGGTACACCTCGTGGACCTTCCCTCTGAGACATCAATCCCATCACTTAGAATCGAGATTGAAAACGGGCCGACAGAAACCCTGCATTTTTCACCCTCAGACGCTTCGCTTCACGCCGGAACATTTGAACAACTTCGCGCTTTAGGTCTCACCCCGCTGCTCACCAGCCCAAAAGGCAGTTTGGGTCGCACACAGCAACTTGCAAGACAACTGGGTATTGATCACACAGAGCAGGATCTGACGACATGTCTACAAGCTTTGAGATCCCAAGGCACTCCCACCGCCTTGCTAGTCGGCCACACGAACGATGAAACCATTCAGGATCTCGCGGATGTCAGGATCTCACCCGTCTCAACGCTTGACCAACCTAAGGCTTCCATCACTCTGATTGGTGAGTCGATTTCAGAGCTTCCAAGGCTCGTAATCGCAGCAAGAACTTTACCCTTGAGAGTGGGCATCGCTTCCTTAAAAACGCTTCCCACCAACCTGCTCTGCATCCTAGGTGCTTTCAGCGGCAATCTCACCGGCACAACCGCCACCGTCCTCGCACATACAGGGGTAATGGGCGTTTCGGTTCAACAAGGCCGAAAGATGAAGCAAAGAACTCGTTGATCTTGAGAAGCTCTGGACCGGAAAGGACCTTCACTATTAATGGTCCGTCTCTCGATTAGTTCGATGATTAGCATAGAACTTTTACCCCCCTCCTGAGTCTTAATTTCAGGCTTGGGGGGGAATGCCATTTTGGTACCCGAGTGTGTCCCGATTTGTCGGACTGTTATTCACCGATCAATTCGAATGCAAATCAAAGGTGAAAGATGAACACCGAGGCACTCGCTGAACTGGTAAGCAACGTATTCATTACGATAGCGCTCCTTTCATTTTTTGTACTTTTAGCTGCAGAAAAAAAACGTCCAAAAGTTACTTTCTCTACGACTTCGATCAAGGAGTCGATCCTCACCAATCTATCGGCATTCCTGTTTAACAATGTCGTTCTGACGCTGCTGAGGGCAACTTCCCTCTTTTTCGTAGCCGAAAAGTTCGCGGGCCATGGGTTACTCTCGGATGTTCCTGAGGGTCCGTTCAAGTGGGTCATTACCTTCTTACTCTACGATTTCGCCATTTATTTCTGGCACGTGATCAATCACCGCTACGAGTGGCTGTGGCGCTTCCACAAAGTGCATCACAGTGACAAATCGTTCAATGTCACCACGGGCTTTCGATTTCATGTCCTTGACCTCCTTATCGAGATTCCTTACAAGTGCCTCTTTGTCATCACCATCGGTGTCGATGCGCACATCGTTTTGGCCATGGAGGCCATACAGCTCGTTTTTATCCTTTTCCACCACTCCAACACGGAAATTCCCAACGAGGCGCGACTGTCCCGGTACATCATTACTCCTTCCTTACATCGGGCCCATCATTCCACGCTGAGAAAGGAACATGACAGTAATTACGGGATTG